>JAGOHQ010000010.1 GCA_017996075.1 Aliarcobacter sp. | reverse complement strand
ATGATTTTTATAGAAATGATAAATTTAATAGTTGTATTGTAGATGAAATCCAAAGAATTCAAGAAGGAAAAGATGATTTTAATCTAATCTTTTCAGCCCATGGCTTACCTCAAAAAATTGTGGACAATGGTGATCCTTATGAAAAACAGATGATTGAGCATGTTCAGATTTTAAGTCAAAAATTAAAAGATAAAAATATAAACTTCAAATCAATAAATCTTGCATATCAATCAAAAGTTGGTCCTTTGAAGTGGCTTGAACCATCTCTTGAAGATATGTTAAAAAATTTCAAAGGTGAAAAAGTGATTATTTATCCACTATCTTTTATAGTTGATAACTCTGAAACTACTTTTGAACTTGATATTGAATATAGACATATTTCACAAGATTTAGGAATATTAGATTATAAAGTTTGTAAATGTGTAAATTATAATGATAATTTTATAGATGCCATAAAAGATATAATAGATAAAAATTAATTTTTTTATGTTTTTTTTTGATACTATTCGCAAAAAATTTTGTGAGTGTTCAAAAGGTCGAAGATGGATGAAAAAGAGAAAAAGAGTTTTATAGAGAGAGTTTTTTTTAAAGTAAATAGTATAGATAAAGTTCTAGAAAGTAGAGTAGATACTATACTTTTAAGAGTTATAAATATGCTTAAATATATTTTTATTGTAATAATGATTATATATTTAGCAGTTTGTTTGTTGAGTTTAGGATATAAATTAATAGCTTTTACTATAGAGCAGGGAGCTTTGGATTTCTCTTCTATAAAAACTATTTTAACAGATGGTCTTTTTACTTTGATTGTAATTGCAATTGTAAAAACTCTTTTTATTAAAAATGGCTTTGATTACTCTTTGACATTTTTGGAAATAGCTTTTGTTGTTATAATTAGAAAGCTTATTTTACTTGAGACAATACCTAGTGAAACTACTTTACTTGTAGCTTTGGGAATAACATCATCTATATTTTTTATTTTGATAATTTATATTCATAATCTAAAAAGAAAGTGGCAAAAAGAGGCTAGTTAAAATATCATTTTAATAAAATAAGCAATCTTTTGCTTATTTTATATACTCTTTTTTCATATTTTCAAGCATTTTTACACATCTTGCGCTATGAAAATTTTTAAAATATTCAGGATTTGAAAATATATTATCTTTTAAACTCCAACCTAATTTATCATTTATCATAATTGATTTTGAAACTTCTCTTTTTGTTCTATTTTCACAAAGAACTGTTTCACCTTTTAAAAACTCACTTTCAACTTCAGCCATTCTTGAAGTTGTAACTTTAAAATGAGCAAAAATTGCAATAATTAGAAATATTAAAACAGGTGGAAAAACTTTTTTAAAGCTATTTGGTGGAGAAAATTTTCTTGTGGTTACAATAGCTGTTACTATAAGAAAAAATATAGCTATAAAAATATAGGCAATTTCAAGTTCAAAAAAAAGTTTCATTTTATACTCCATTTTTAATTATTATTCTCTTTTTCCCAATTCTCAAACTCATCACTAAAGTAAATAATTCTTACTTTTTTAAACTCTTTACTTGAGTATAGTGCCATTTTATCTCTATATTCAATTTTATTTGCTATATCTTCTATTGTTTTTTGAGTATCATCTTCGGTTTTACCATGAATCATTGTAAAAAGATTGTATTTCCAGTTTGGATATTGAGGTCTTAAATAACAGTGACTTACCGCACTAAAAGATGCTGCTATTTCTCCTATATCTTGAGATTTTTTTTCATCAATATCCCAAACAACCATAGCATTTGCACTAAAACCAGCTTTTCTATGATTTAAAATTGATGCAAATCTTCTCATAACACCAGAGTTTATAAATTCTTGAATAATTTTAAATAGTTCATCATAGCTAATATTTAGTTGATCAACTATAAATTTAAAAGGCTCACTTTTAAACTCAATATCTTGTTGTAAAAGTTTGATAAATTTATAGTGATACTCTGATAAATCAAGATTTGTAAAACTTTTTTGAATTAATTTCTCTTGTTTTTCCTCTTTATTTGTTGTATCAAGTTTTACTGAAATTTTAAATAATTTTAAAGTTGGAAGTATTATATAATTCTTTGCATTTGTTTTTTTAGCTAAAATTTCAATACTTTTTTCTAGTCCCAAATTAGAATTTGGAGCTACAGCAATAGTAAACCAAATATTAAAAGAGTGATTTCTTTCATAGTTATGAGAAATTCCAGGGTGAGAGTTTAAGATTTTTACAGCATTTGGTATATCTTTCTCTTCAATTTCAAATGCTACTAAAGATGATTTATATCCTAGCTTTTTTGTATCAAAAATAGCAGATGTCTGTCTTATAATACCATCTCTTTTTGCTTCATTTAAAATTTCTAAAACTCTCTCTTCTGTTGTATGAAGTTCATTTGCAATATTAAGAAAAGGTTTTTTTGCAAGTGGAAAATTTTTTTGGATTCTAAGTAGAACTTCATTTTTTAGTTCTAGTTGGGGAATTTGTGTCATATTTTTCTCTCCTATTTTAAATTAAAAAAATTTTAACTTAATAATAATTTTTATAGATTGACTTAAATTAAGATAGAATAGCATAAGCTTTGATAGAATAAAATATATAAAAAAAGGATTTTTAGTGGCATATTTTCCAGCTTTTTTAAAATTTGATGATAAAACTATTTTGATAGTTGGTGGTGGTAATATAGCTTTAGAAAAGTTAGAACATCTTTTGAATTTTTCTTCAAATATTACTTTGATTTCAAAAAATTTTAGCGAAAAAATAGAGGATTTAATAGATAAACATAGTCTTAAGATTTTTCAAAAAGAGTATGAAAAAGGCGATGCTAAAGGCTATGATATAGTTATTGTTGCTGTAGATGATTTTGTTCTACAAGAGGATATCTATTTTGAGACAAGAGAGTATAAAATTCTTTGTAACTGTGTAGATTTACAGCAGTATTGTGATTTTATTTTCCCTTCATATATTAAAAGAGGGGATTTAACTGTTGCAATTTCTACAAGTGGAAGCTCTCCTGCATTTGCAAAAAATTTTAAAACATTTCTTTCTAATTTAATTCCAGAAGGAGTTGAAGATTTTTTAAAAGAGTTAAAAGAGTTGAGAAGCACAATTCCAAAAGGAAAAGAGAGGATGCGATTTTTTGACAATAAAGCAAAAGATTATATAAATTCATGGGAGAAAAAAAGTGGACAAAAATAAGAAAAATATTTTATTAATATTATTAGTTGCTATATTTTTTATAGTTGGTTTTATTGGCTTTAAAGATTCCTTACCTGAAAATAAAAACGAAAGAGTGTATGGTATTTTGCAAGAATATCTTCCATATACAATAGAGAAAAGAACAGGCGGATTAGCAATAGTATATAAAGATGGAAGAGAAAAAGAGAAACCAAAAAACTCTCAGATTTTTCATATAACTGATAAACTTGATAAAGAGTGGGGAAAAGATAACTTAAGACTAGATGGAAATATTTTAATAGTTTTAAATAAAGATAAACAAGAGCTAAAAAGAGTAGATTTAAACAGTCAAGAGTTAGTTTGGGTTAAAGAGTTTTTTGGAATTTAAAATTGAAAAGTAGGGTTTCCTACTCTTCAAACCACTTTAACTCTTCTCTTAATTTTACAACTTCTCCAACAACAATTATTGCAGGTGTTGGAATCTCTTTGGCTTTATCTACAATATCTTCAAGTGTTCCAACAATTACTTTTTGCTCATTTGTTGTACCTTTTGATATAACAGCACAAGGAGTTGTAGATGGTTTTCCAATTTTGATTAGTTTTTTTGATATTAATTTTATATTATGGATTCCCATTAAGAATACTATTGTTTCGTCTGCAATAAAACTATCCCAATTTATTTGAGTATCTTTTTTATTTGGTGCTTCATGACCAGTTACTACTCTAAAAGAGCAAGTAATTCCTCTATGAGTTACAGGAATTCCTGCATATGCAGGAACACTAATACTTGAAGTAATACCTGGGATTATTTCAAACTTAACTCCACGCTCTTTTAAATAAAGAGCTTCTTCTCCACCTCTACCAAATACAAAAGGGTCACCACCTTTTAGTCTTACTACAAGATTGTATTTAAGAGAAGCTTGATATATTATCTCATTTATCTCATCTTGTGGTATTAAATGTTTTCCAAACTCTTTACCTACAAATATAAACTCTGTTCCATCTTTTGCCATCTCTAATATCTCAGGATTCGCAAGTTTATCATATATAATCACATCTGCCTCTTTTATAACTCTTGCTGCTTTTAAAGTCATAAGCTCAATATCTCCAGGTCCTGCACCAGTTAAATATACTTTTTTCATACTCTATCTCTCCTCAAAAATAAATATACCAGAAGGTTTTTTAATATCATTTATAGTTTTAATATTTTTCCAAGTAATTGTGTCTAAAACCTCTATTTTATTAGTATCATTTACACTTACATATAGTTCATTCTTATCATTTGACCATCTTACATGCAATACTTTACCATCAAATTTATACTCTTTTATAACTTTAAAAGTTTTTGTATCAAGAATTTGTAAATATGGAAAATCTTCTCCAGAAAAGGTTACTGCTAAAAAATCTTTATTTGGGCTAAGACTTGTGAAAACAGGCATTCCTTTTATATCTATTGATTTTAGGAATTTAAATTTTTTATCATAAACAAAAACTTTATTATCTCCAACTGCAGGTATAAAAATCTCATCTTTACTCAAACTCCAAAAACCAAAATGAGGTACTTTTAAAACTTGTTGTTTTTTTTCATCTAAAAAAACATCTATTTTTTTGTACTCCATTTTCTCTAAATCAACAACTCCAAAAAAAGCAGAGTTAAAAAAGCCCATTATATAACTTTGTTCTTGAAGCATAGCATCAAAAGGCATTTCACCTGCATTTTTAAACTCTTTATGTAAAACGAAATTTGGCTCTTTTTTTCCTTCATTTAAATCTTTATAAACAGATATTATGTCACTATCCATTTGAGAAAAAATCATATAGTTTTTATATAGTTTTATCCCTACATTTCGTGAGTTTGTAACTATTTTTTTTAGAGGTTTTAAATCTTTTGTTAAAACATCAACACTTTTATCATCATAGTTTGCAACAGCTACGAAGTATTCTGATATTTCAAAGCCTATTGCACTTTTACTAGTTTTGTATTCAGCTTCTATAATCTCTTTTTTTGGGTCAAACTTTATAACATATCCATCTCTTGAGATTGCATAAGCTTCATCTTTGTAAAATTTCACAACAGAGTGGTTTGTATTTCTAAAGTTTTCCATTCTATTTTTGAATTTATCATTTTCAATAATAGCTATGCTAGAACTCTCTCTTTCAACTACAAATATTTTTTCACTAGCAAATAAACTACTAGCTACTATTAGACTTAAAGCTATTTTTTTTAACATTTTTACCCCTTTATCTCTTCTAAAGTCAAATAACAAGATGGATCTTCATCCCATAAATCGCCACTTATTGCATAAGCTCTACTTCTTGAACCACCATTACAAATATCTATATATTTGCAAGAGCTACATTTCCCTTTTATATTTCGTGGAAATTCTCTTAGCTTTTTTAGTAATTCATTATTATCATCTAACCAAATTTTATCAAAATCTTTTTCTAAATAGTTTCCAATAGTCATAGGAAAAAATGGGTCTGGTTTCACAAAACCATTCCAATCCATATTTCCAAGTCTTTTTCCAGCACTATTTCCACCCCAAGATTTTAATCTATTTTTTAAAGAGTTCACAAAATCTGGATATTTTTTTTCAAACTCTTTTAAAAGCATTATGGCATCCATCTCCATATTTCCTGTAACAATATCTATATCTTTGCCATTTTCATAATACTCAAATGCTTTATTTATCATAAAGCTTACATACTCTTTTCTTTTTTCTTTACTTATATCAATCTCAAGGTTCTCTTTTCCACGACCTGAATATACAAGATGAGAGATATATATTTTGTTTACATTTAACTCTTCTGCAAGAGTAAAAATATCATAAAAACTACTTTCAGTCTCTTTTGTAATCGTAAATCTAATACCAGCATTTCCACCTAATTTTTGAATAGTTTTTATAGCCTCAATACTTTTATCATACGAGCCTTTTTGTCCTCTAAAATAGTCGTGAACTTCTCCTATTCCATCTATTGAAATACCTATATAGTTAAAAGTATCTATGATTTTTTGTGCATTTTTTTCGGTTATATATGTACCATTTGTTGAAAGATAAGTCATAATTTTATTATCTTTCATACATTGTGCAATTTCGAAAATATCTTTTCTTAAAAGTGGCTCACCTCCACTAAAGATTACAAAATTAATATTGGCAATTTTGAGTTTTGGAATAGTTTTTAAAATATCTTCTAATGATAAACTCTCTTTCTCATTTGCACTAGCTTTGCTATAGCAGTGGTGACAGAGTAAATTACAACGATTTGTCATATTCCAAATTATAATACTTCCATCTAAACTTCTACTTTTTTGCTCTTGTAGAGTTGATTTTATAAGGTTTGATAATCTAAACATTATTTATCCTTGAAGCTTAGAATAAAGTTTGTTAAATCCTGAAGCTCTTTAGCATTTAGTTGTGGAAATGCAGGCATTGCAGTTCTTTTATATCCTAAAGATTGATAGTTACTTTTTGGATTTACAATATGTGCAATAATTTGTCCACTATCTCTTTGGTTTGCAATTTGATTAAAAGATGGTCCAAAAGCCATTGAGGTTTCATGATGGCAACCCCAACAATACTTTTTAAAAAGTTTCTCTCCATCATTTTGTGAAGCTTGTAGATTTATACAAAATAGTAAAACCAATATAAAAAAATATCTCACAATAAACCCCTTTTTTATGCAAATTTATTTAATTATAATCTTTGCATCTTTTTTTATATTTTTAATTCTCTCATCAATTACAGATTGAAACTTATCCATTCTTATTTGATTTTCAATATTACTATAAACTTGGTCTAATTTAATTGTTAAAGGTTCTTGAATTTCATCTAAAAATATGATATGGTAACCAAACATCGATTTTACAGGCTCTTTTGTAAATTCTTTAGGTTTTAATTTCAAAGTTGCATCCCAAAACTCATCTATCATATCACCTTTAGAAAACCAACCTAACTCTCCACCACTATCTCTTGAACCATCAATAGAGTTTTTACTAGCTAGTTCTACAAATGTAAGCTCTCTGTTTTTTGATTTTTCAAGCTCTTTTATAATATCTGAAGCTGTTTTAATATTTTCAACTAAAATATGTCTAGCTTTTAATTTTTTATCTTGTTGAAATTCATATAAATGTGAGTTATAGTAGTTTTCAACTTCATTTTTTGATATTTCTATCTTTGAAAACTCATTTTTCATAAAAAATTCTACTAATAAAGAGTTCTTAAAATCTTCTATAGTATTTTTAAACTCTTCTGTTTTATCAAGGTTCTCTTTTTGTGCCTCTTGAATTAAAAGAGTTTTTTCTATTGTTTGATGAAGAGTTAGATTTTTTGCTTTATTGTCTAGTTTATTATAATCCATATTTTGGTCTGTTGATTTTAAAAAGTTGTTTACATCTTCAACTTTTATCTCTTGATTATTTACTGTTGCTAAAGTTTGGGCATTTAAGCTTAAAGCTAAAACAAAAATTACTAGTATAGTTTTCATTTTTTTCCTTTGTTTTATAGTGGAGATTTTAAATATCTTGCTATTTGGTGTAGTTCATATAGAGATAAAAAATCATATTTTGGCATTAAAGTTTGTGGAAACCCATTTTTTATCTTTTGTACTAAATCTTTTTCAATATATTTTTCAAGATTACTTGGAAGTATTGAAACTCCATTTACCCCTAATCTATTTTCATGATGACAAGATATACAATATTTATTATACAACTCTTTTCCTATCTCTTTTTTAGGTAATGCTTCAACCATATGTGCTGTAGCTCCATCGATTTGTGCGAAAATATTGCTTAAAAAAAAGATTGTGAAAATTGATATTTTTAATATGTTTGATAAGAGTGTCATAAGAGCTCCCAAAGAAAATAGATATAAAAATATCAAGCCCTAGGGCTTGATACTCTTTTTTTAATAAACATCTTTCATAGTGTTTGTAACATTAAACTTACCAGTAGGTGTTTTAATTCTTGGGTCTTCAATTGCTTTTTTTAGTTCCAATGTTTTTGTATCGTAAATTAAAATAGCAGTTGCAACCTCTTTGTTACCCCAAATACTTGTCCAAACCTCAGTACCATCTGCATTGAATTCAAAATGAACAGGTCCTCTTGATTCTACAGTTTTATCTCCAACTTTTACAGAAGGAAGATATTTTTCAGGTATTTGTATAGTTTTTACAATTTCAAGTTTATCTCTATCAATTACATATATTGATGTTTGTAACTTTCTATCTGGATGAACAGGTCTATCAGCAAAGATATATTGTGAATTTGGATGTCCTTTTACAAACAAGTTTCCTCCACCTTCACCTGGTAGTTGGATTTTTTTCACAACTTTCCAAGCATTTTTTGGATGTTTTACAGGATCTGTTCCAATAAAGATTATATCATTTGAACCAATGTGTCCTGAACCCCATAATGCTCCATATTTAGGATGATCTACATTTACTCCACGTCCTGGATGTGGTTTGTTACCTTGAGATGGAATATTAGCAACTAATTTTCCCTCTTTTGTATCAATAACAGATATAACATCTCTAGCATTTGCAGCTGTTAAGAAATATCTTTTTGATAAATCCCAACCACCATCGTGTAAAAATCTTTCAGCTTCAACCATTGTAATTTTTGGATTTTTAACATTTGAATAGTCATATAACCAAACTTGACCTGTCTCTTTAATATTAATTACCCATTCTGGTTTATCATGAGATGCAATAATTGCAGCAACTCTAGCTTCTCTTAAATACTCATTTTGATCATAAGTGTAGCTTCCTGTTGCAATAATTTTTAATGGCTCAAGTGTATCTGCTTCTAAAGTAACAATTGATGGTGGCCAATAACAACCAACAACGGCATATTTATCAAGATAATCTTTATGTTTTGATGTATCAATTGCTCTAGCATCGTTACAAACTTGAATTTCTGCAACATTTTTAGGCTCTTTCATCCACATATCAATCATAGATGCTTTTCCATCTCTACCAATAACATACATATATCTTCCAGATGCACTTGTTCTTGTAATGTGTGTTGCAAATCCAGATGGAACAACAGATTTAATCTCCTTTGTTTTTCCATCAATAATAGCAATTTGTCCAACATCTCTTAAAATTATTGAGAAATAATCTTTCCAGTTTTCAGCACCAGCTTCTGGTTTTGTTGGTCTATCTTTTACAGGAACTAAAACTTTATGAGATTTTTTCATATCAGCAATAGATTTTTCAGGTGGAGTTTGAGCCTCTACTTGAATATATTTTGCCATTAATTCAGTTTGAGCAGCTGTTAATTCACCAGATTTTCCCCAATCTGGCATTCCACCAGGAGTTCCTTCATGAATTATTGTTTTTAGATACTCAGTACCTCTAGTTTTCATCTCTTTTGCTTCAAGTGTAGGACCTAAAGCTCCTTTTCTTAGCATTCCATGACAACCAGCACATCTATCAAAATAGACTTGATTGGCATCTTTCATCTGCTCTTCAGTTAATTTTATTTCTTCAGCCATAGAAACAGTTGTTAAACCCAAGCTAGCAATTGCTACCATACTTAAAACTTTTGTTAATTTCATCTTTTTCTCCCTTTTAATAAAATAGATATACAACCAAACAATAGTTTAGTAAGTTTTATAGTGCTTTACCACTATAAAACTTTACTTGCCTTTATTTTCACTCTCTAGTCTTTTCTTCTCTTGTTTGTATATAAAATACATTGGAAGAACTATTGCACTGTGTAAAAATAGTGTCAAAGTCATAGGACCTTGATTTAACCATCCAAAAAAACTTGGAACAATATCTGTAAATTCTGTAAACATAATTACCTCCTTTTATGATTCTTGATTTATTTTTGCATTTTTTATTGTTAGTAAATCAATTACTAAAAATAAGAAACCTACAAATGTAACAAGTCCCATAGCTAATCTCCAACCCATAGCTTGTTTAAACCAAACACTACTTTGACCAATAAAATATGCTTCCCAAGTCGCACCAAACTGCGCTCTTTCAATCATAACTTGACCATATCCAGCGATAGTTAAAGCTACTGTCATTCCAACAACTCCCATAGTTATTAAAGCAAATCCCCATTTTGTAAGACTTGTCATCTTTAACTCTTTTTTAGTACCTTGAACTCCCATATAAAACATTGCAATCATTGCCATTGCAAATGCTCCAAAGAAAGCTAAGTGACCGTGAGCTGATGTAAATTGTGTACCGTGAGTGTAAATATTCATTTGTGGTAATGTGTGGAAAAATCCCCAAACACCAGCACCTAAAAAGTTACCAAAGGCACTTGCACAAAACCATAAAAAAGCTGGAGTATTGTTCATTTGAGCTTTTCCACCAGATGCTTCTTGATGACCTTTCTCTTTTCCCCAATCGTACATAACATGCACAAACATTGCAACTAAAGGTACAGGTTCAAGTGCTGAGAATAAAGCTCCAATTTCCCACCAATATTCAGGTGTTCCGATCCAGAAATAGTGGTGACCGATTCCCAAAATTCCAGAACCAAATAGCATCGCTACTTCAATCCATAACCACATTTCAACAATTTGTCTATTTGCACCAATTACTTTAATTAATGCCCAACCAATTACAGCTGCAACAAATACTTCCCAAGTAGCCTCAACCCATAGGTGAATTACCCACCACCACCAATATTGGTCAATAGAGATATTATTTGTATAGAACATTCCAGCAAGATATAATCCAGCAAGAGCAAGTAAATCAGCCATTAATACTGTAACAATTCCAGTTCTTTCACCTTTTATTGCAGTTAAATAAACATTTGCTAAAAAGATTAAAACAACAACAACTATACCAATATCAGCCCATCTAGGAGCTTCAATATACTCTCTTCCTTCGTGAATTAGCCAAATAGATAGCTCATTTGCAGGTCCTACTTGAACTAAAATATATACTAAAACTACAACTGTAACAGCTAAAGTTAGTACATAAAATCCAAGTTTTCCCAAACCAATTCCAACAGTTTCTATTTTTGTCTCATCAGGAAGTAAATAGTAAACAGAACCAATCATTGCATATAAAAGCCAAACAACTAAAGCATTTATATGTACCATTCTAGCAACATTGAAATCCAATAGTTCAAATAAAAATCCACTATATACAAACTGAGTCCCAGCAATTAGACCAAATAGTATTTGTGCACCAAAAAGTATTGCTGCAACTGTAAAATACATTTTTCCTAACTGTTTAGATTGAGATTTCATATTATCTACCATGAATTCCTCCTTCGATTTTCCCAAAGTTTCTAGGGAAACCATTTGTATCTATTGATGACATATGTTTTAAAAATGCCACTAAACCTTTTGCTTCATCTGCTGTGATACCAAGATTTGGCATCATTCTCTCATTTGATGGATTATCAGATGGATGTTGTAAAAATTCAGCTATAGCCTCTTCTTTTGAAGCTTTTCCCATTCTAAGCATATATGAATCCCACATAGGATCAAGCCAAGCTTTAGTTAAATCAGGAGCATAGTATGCACCATTTCCAAGTAAAGTATGACAATTCATACAGTTTTTAGTTTGAGAAGCTAATTTACCCAAATTTAATAAAGCCATAGCTTCTTCCTCGCTGTAATCATCTCTTCCAAAGAATTTCTCTTTTTCTCCAATTACAGGTACTTCATGACCTCTTTTTTCGCTAAATTCATAAGAAACTTTATAGTTTATAACAGTTGGAGATGGAACTCTTTTTGTTATCCCACTACTAAGATCCTCTTGCGAACCCATTTTAATTTGACTCATACTGTCAAAAGTTAGCCAAATTAGTAACATGGCAGCTACACCAGTAACCCAAGCAGCTGATCTTTGCCAAAAACGATTATCTGTCCATACAGACACTTTTTTAGACATTGCTACCTTCCCCCTTTTTTATTAATTTTCATACTCTTCTTCTGCTTTGCTGTTCAAATAGTAATAAAGATGAGGTAAAGTAAGATAAGCTATCATAGTGATAAATAAAACTTTCCCAACAAAATCTCCTACTTGAAGTCTTGTAGCCATAAAATACATACAGTAAGCTTGAAGTATCCAAAAAAGATATGCAAAAGGCATATAAAACTTTTTTAAATAACCCATTTTTACTAAAGTATAAATACCTACAAATAAAGCACCAAAAACAAGTACTAAAGACGATGATAAAAATATAGGTAAAAAATCATCCAAGGCAATTTCAGGTCTATTCCTAACTACTTCACCTAACATTTTCGACTCCTATTACTTCAAATATTTTTATCTAAATGCATTATATACGAGAAAAAATATTGCTATATTGATTATAATCAATCATATTTATACTAAAATTGCAAGTGCTTTATAAAAAAATAGGAGATTACAATGGATAAAGATATATTAATAAATATAGCAAAAAAATCAATAGAGAGAAAATTTAATAATAAAATAAATATTGATAAAGAAGAGTTATTGAAAAATAGTAACTTTTTAAATGAAAA
>JAGOHQ010000160.1 GCA_017996075.1 Aliarcobacter sp. | reverse complement strand
CAAACAATAATAGTTTTCTCCAGTTGTATCGTTTATCTTTTAAAAGCCGATAATAAACATCTTTTTTGAAGCTATCGGAACTTTGTTTCATAAATGTTGAGATTTTTTTGTTGATGATAAACATATACAAAAATTGCAAAATGATTATATATGGTTTTACACCAACTTCACGCTTGATGAAGTTACTTTGCTTTAAAATAGAACTGAAATTTATCTCTCTTAAAACGGATACTATAGGATTTTTTAACACACTCTTCATAGCAGTTTCGATAAAATTGTCAAGTCCCATAAAAAAGCTCTTTATATAGTTGATTGTGGTAATGATATTATATCTAAAAGTGCCTATTTATGGGATTTAATAAAGCTTTTGAAGATAAGAAATTTATGATTTTCTATGTGCGAAAGTTGAGTTAATTAGATAAAAATAGTATCATATAATATCTGATATTATTATTAGATTGAATTAATTTTATCAAATAATAAAATATTATAATTTTAATATTTCAATTTTTTATAAAACTATTGTTCCATTTTCACTTTTTCTTACTTTTTCTAAACTAAAACATTCATTTGAAAGGTTTCTTACGCTTGTATCTTTATATAAATTTATAACTTTATGAATAGATTTTAACTCATCAGATGTAAAAATAGTTTCATCAAAATCTTCATCTAGTTTTGCAAATTTAAGCTCTTTAAATCTCTCTTTTTCAACTATTTCAATCTCTAAAAAATCCATTAACTCTTGAATAAAAAATACTCTATCGTCTTCTTCATCTTCAAACTCTACTTCATCTAAAATAAGAGTAAAAAGCTCATCTAAAACTTCAGCTTTTACACCTCTTTGAGTTTTTATAAATGTTTCACCCAAAATCTTTTTTCCACAAAAGTTTAAGTGATTTAACTCAATAAAAAATATTAAAAGCTCTATTTTTTTGTGATTTAAAGCTTTAACTTGTTTGTGTAGCATATATAATATAATATTTGCTATTTTTGTCATATCTATATTCATAAAAATCCTTATTTTCCGTAAGCTTGCATTAAAATATCTCTATATTCATTTAATTTTTTCATTTTTTCTTCATCTCCACCATTTAAATCAGGATGATAAATTTTTGCTAACTCTTTAAATCTCTTTTTTATATCATCTTTTGATGGAGTTGTTGAAAAACCAAAAAACTCTTTTGCTTCTTGAAGTTTTGAACCTTTATTATAGAAGTTTCCTTGAAAATTTTGGTTATTAAAGTTGTTGAAGTTTTTAAAATCAAAATTATTGTAATCTTCTCTTGTAAAACTATTAAATTCAAATTGAAATTGTTGAGCTCTTTTTCTTAAAGCTCTTTTGACAAAATATATAATAGTTACAAAAAATAGAACAATTCCACCAATGATTGCTAGAAAAACACCAAAATTTGTGAAAATCAAATATAAAATACCAATAAATATAGCAATTCTAATAAACGAAGCTAAAAAATTCATATATAAAAATACCTTTTTTAAAAAATTTTGGCATTATACAATAAGTAGATTAATCATAATATTTTTGTACAATATCCCCTTTAAAGGATTTATATGAACTATGATGATTTTATCAAAGCTGTTGAACTGTTTGGGATTATTTCAAATATGAGCAAAAAAGATATAAAAAAAAGATACCTAAAACTATCAAAAAAGTATCATCCAGATATGAGTGGTGGAAGTAATGAAAAGTTTATGGAGCTTAAAAAGTCTTATGAAATTTTGCAAGAGTATATGGATAGTTATAGCTTCTCTTTTGAAGAAAGTGAGTTTAAAAAACAGTTTCCAGCATTTACAAACTACAAGAATTGGGTTAAATAGGAGGATTTATGAGAGGTTTAATAATAGTTTTATTTATGATAGTTTCAAGTTTTGCACAAGATAACTATTCAAAAAAAGATATTGAAAAAATGATAGCAAAAATGGTTGTATTAGGATTTACTGGTACTAGTATAGATAAAAATAGTCAAATTTATAAAGATATTGAGTTTGGTTTAGGTGGAGTTATACTTTTTGATAAAGACCCAAATGATAAGACAAAAGCAAAAAATATAGAGAATAAAGCTCAACTAAAAAAGCTAAATCAACAACTACAAAGTATTAATAAAAGTAAACTTCTTATTTCTATAGACCAAGAGGGTGGAGTTGTTCAAAGATTAAAAAGTGAAGCAGGATTTGTAAACACTTTAAAAGCTAGTGAAATATCACAAAATGGTGAAGTTTTTGCAAAAAAGAGTTATGAAGCAATGGCAAAAGATTTAAGTAGTGTTGGAATAAATCTTGATTTTGCACCAGTTGTTGATTTAGCTATAAATAAAGAGAATAAAGTAATTGTTACAAGAGGAAGAAGTTTTGGTGAGAGTTCGCAAATTGTTACAAAATATGCTTCTATTTTTGTGGATGAGTTAAAAAAAGAGGGTGTAATTTCAACTTTAAAACATTTTCCAGGGCATGGTTCTTCTTTGGCTGATTCTCACTTAGGTTTTGTAGATATTTCTAAAACATGGGATAAAAAAGAGCTTGAACCATACAAATATTTTATTAAAAACAATAAAGCAGATATGATTATGACAGCTCATGTTTTTAATGAAAACTTAGATAAAAATTATCCAGCGACACTTTCTTACAGTGTAAATACAAAACTTTTAAGACAAGAGTTGGGATTTAAAGGTGTTTTGATAACTGATGATTTACAAATGAGTGCTATATCAAAACATTATGATTTAAAACAGACTCTTACTTTGGCTATAAATAGTGGTGTAAATTTACTACTTTTTGCAAATCAACTTGCAAAACCAATTACTTTAAAAGAGATAGTTGATACAGTTTATAGCCAAATATTAAGTGAACAAATTAGACTTGAGAAGATAATAGAATCAAATAAAAAAATAGATGAGCTTTTAGGGAAGATTTAAAATATGCAAAAGCTACACAACTACATAGAAAACATAAATAGACTTTTTGTTACTGGAAATGCAAGAGAGCATAGTTATAGAGGTGATTTACAAGATTTATTAAATAAAATCATAGATGATAAAGATATAGTTGTAACAAACGAACCAGCAAGAATAGTAAATGTTGGAGCTCCTGATTATAGTATTACAAAAAAAGATATTCCAATAGGATATATTGAAGCAAAAGATATAAACAAACCACTAAATAGCAAGGATTATACAGAGCAATTTGATAGATATAAAAATGCTCTTGATAATCTTATAAT
This sequence comes from Aliarcobacter sp., assembly GCA_017996075.1. Classification (GTDB taxonomy): domain Bacteria; phylum Campylobacterota; class Campylobacteria; order Campylobacterales; family Arcobacteraceae; genus Aliarcobacter. The sequence goes on along the minus strand of JAGOHQ010000160.1, from coordinate 101 downwards.
CACAGATTATATGGATTTTTGGCTTTACAAAAGTGGCGAACTTACAAATAAAATTAAAATAGCAAAAATAGAAGATAATAAAATTGTAGCTATTGAAGAAA
>JAGOHQ010000159.1:1685-3338 GCA_017996075.1 Aliarcobacter sp. | reverse complement strand
GTTTTAAATTCTGCACTATATTGTGTCATTTTTCTACTCATCTTTGACCCTTCAATTTTATCTTTAAATTTTACTCTAAGAGAATAAAAATTTAAAAAAATTTGTTCAAATTTCTTGGGGTATTATATTAAAAAAACAACAAAAGAAAAATATTCCTGCTATTACTAAAAAAAATGAGATTAAACAACTATTAATTGATATAAATAATTATGGAGAAACATTTTTTTCTGATTTATCTACAATAAATGCTTTAAAAATTTCCCCATACGTTGCTCTAAGACCTTATAATATTAGATTTTTAGAATGGGATGAAATAGATTTTGAACAAGAATTATTAATAATACCAGCTGATAAAATGAAAATGAAAATAGATTTTGTATTACCATTATCAAGACAAGTAATACTTTTATTAAAAAATATTTATAAATATAAAAATTCAAAATATATTTTTCCATCTGCATCATCTACTTCAAAACCTATTTCAGAAAATACACTAAATCATGCTTTACATAGAATGGGATATAAAGATAGGCATACTTCACATGGTTTTAGAGCAATGTTTTCAACTAATGCTCATGAATTAAGAAATGAACATAAAATTAATAGTGATGTAATAGAATCTTGTTTAGCTCATAGTGAACAAAACTCTGTTAAAGCCGCCTATAATAGACAAAGTAAATTTAAATATTTAGATGAAAAAAGAATATTAATGCAATGGTGGGCAAATTGGCTAGACTCTATTAATAATAAAATTTAGATGGGATAAATATGATTAATATTGATGAATACGAGAAATATATTAAAGAAACTAATTGGAAAGAACATGAATATATAAATAATCTATTATATAGTTTTTTTATTAGAACATTAGATGATCAAAAAAATATAAAAGATTTTATTTATACACCTGAAGTTACTTATAATTTAGAGTTGAAAGATGTAATAATATATAAAACAGAATATGTAAGAATTACATTGCAAGAAATTATCTATACTATTTGTCCAGATTATTATAAAGAAAAGCAACAAAATATTAATGATGGTATTAATCTGCAAGATATTAAGGTATTCAAAGATTTTTATTATAATAAGGTTGAAGAAAATAAAAAAAACAATATAAATAAACCAATTATACAAACATTTATATATACAGATTTAAATAAAAGTGAAATAATTCTTAATGAAAAAGAAATTTTAGAAAAAATAGAAGAAGTCTGTACTTATGAAAAAATAAATATGAATTTTAAATATAAACAACTTACTATCCCAGAAAATAAATTTATTACTCTGCATGATGTAAATATAAATCTACCAACTAATGCATTGATTAGTTATATTGAATTCATAAAAACACAACATAAAATAAAGAAAAATAAAAATATATTTTTTGAAATTAATAAAAAATTAGAAGAATTAACAAATGATAAAATAAATGAGATAAAATACTTTATAAAGTATATCTCAATACAAAAAGATCATAATAAGCGTCATCATTTTTTTACTAATAAAAAAAGATTTATAAAAGATATAAAAGATATAAAAGATATAAAAGATATAAAAGATATAAAAGATATAAAAGATATAAAAGATATAAAAGATATAAAAGATATAAAAGATATAAAAGATATAAAAGATATAAAAGATATAAAAGAT
>JAGOHQ010000159.1:0-1585 GCA_017996075.1 Aliarcobacter sp. | reverse complement strand
ATAGAAAATATTGTTGAGACGCATGCACTTGGCCACACAAATGCATAAACATTTGGCCAGTTGAATAGTTAAAAAGTATTCTTGGTGTATTGTAACATAAGTGGCCAAATGTTTTTATTTTTTTGGGGAGTGTTAGAAATTTCGTGTCAATCTGATAAAATACAAATTTTAAGGGTTGAGAATGCAAGAAGAAAAACAAATAGATTTTGATTTTAATGAAATATTAAATCAATTTAGAAGTGGTAAAAGATTAACAGGTAAAGATGGACTTTTAGCACCACTAATAAAACAACTAACAGAAGTTGCTTTAGAAGCAGAAGTTGAATCTCATATTGCTAATGATGTTCTAAATGGTAGAGCAAATAGAAGAAATGGATTCAATAGTAAAACTATTAAAGGAACTTCAGATGGTAGCTTTGAACTTGATACACCAAGAGATAGAAATGGAACGTTTGAGCCTCAAATAGTTAAAAAACATCAAACTACAATCAGTGATGAAATAGAAGAGAAAATACTTTCAATGTATGGCTTAGGAATGAGCTACACAGATATATCATCCCATATTGAAGAGATATATCAAGTATCTATTTCAACAGCAACAATTAGTGCTATTACAGACAAAATAATTGATAAAGTAAAAGCTTGGCAAGCAAGACCTCTTGAAACTATTTATCCATTTGTTTGGCTTGATGCAATACATTATAAAATAAAAGATGGTGGTAAATATGTAAGTAAAGCTGTTTACACAGTACTTGGTGTAAATATGGAAGGCAGAAAAGAGATTCTAGGACTTTATCTATCAGAATCAGAAGGTGCAAATTTTTGGCTTAGTGTGCTTACAGATTTAAACAATAGAGGATTAAAAGATATTCTTATTGCTTCTGTTGATGGTTTAAAAGGCTTTCCAGAAGCAATTAAAGCGATATTTCCTAAAACTGAAGTACAACTTTGTATTATTCATCAGATTAGAAATTCTCTAAGATATGTAGCTTCTAAAGACCAAAAAGAGTTTATGAAAGATTTAAGATTAGTTTATGAAGCAAGTACAAAAGATTTAGCTGAAGATGAACTACTAAAACTTGAAGAAAAATGGGGTAAGAAATATCCAATAGTTTTACAATCTTGGAATAATAAATGGGAAAATTTATCTGTTTATTTTAAATACCCTAAAGAGATTAGAAAAGTAATTTATACAACAAATATAATTGAATCAGTCCATAGACAATTTAGGAAACTTACAAAAACAAAAGGTGCCTTTCCAAATGATAATTCACTTTTAAAATTACTGTTTATGGGAATAAAAAATTCTGAAAAAAAATGGACAATGCCAGTTTGGAATTGGAGTTTAACACTTTCCCAACTGGCAATATTTTTCGAGGGTAGATTGGATAATGAACTTAAAATTTAAGTTCTGGTGTGATAGGATTTCTCCTATCAGAATTACTTTGACACGGAATATTTAACGGTCTCCCTCTAACCCTTTTTTACTTTGTGTATTTTTTCATAATTTCAATGGAAAATATACAAAGTTGAGATATTTTTGAAACAGTTTTTGGTATTTATTGAGCTAGAACATCTGTTTATT
>JAGOHQ010000158.1 GCA_017996075.1 Aliarcobacter sp. | reverse complement strand
TAATAAAATCTTTAAAAGATTTTACTTTTCCAAAAGAGTTTAATGAGTTTAAAAATATCATAAATGAACTCTCAAACAATCAAAAATATGAAGATGAGAAGATAAAAATAGAAGTTTTTATAGGAGATGCAAGAGAGTATCTAAAAACTTTTCCAAAAGATTTTTTTGACATAGTTTATCAAGATGCTTTTTCAAGTGAGGTAAATAAAGAGCTTTGGACAAAAGAGTATTTTGAAGATATTTATAAAATTTCAAAAGAAAACTCTATTTTAACAACTTATGCAATCTCTACAAATATAAGATTATCTATGTATGAAGCAGGTTTTTTTATATATGAAACACGACCAACAAAAAGAAAAATAACTTTGGCTTTTAAACAAGAACAGCTGATTATTGGTAAATATATAGATATGGAACTAAAGAAAATAAGGAATAAAGAGGCAAAAGCCCTATTTGATAGCTTTATTTAATTTTTTTTTCAATATAATGCAAATTCTAAAAAACAAACAGGAAACTTCATGAGAAACTTTTTAAAAATATTTGTCTTGCTTTTAAGCCCAATAATTGCCCTTGCTTACAGTGATGCGAAAGTTTTTCAAAAAATTGAAAAAGATTTAGACTCAATTATTGTAAAAGACTTAAACAAAAAACAGTTAATTTTTCAAAAAGATGCAAATCAAAAAATAAGACCTGCTAGTTTAACAAAAATTATGACTGCTATTTTAGCAATTGAAAGCGGTAAAATGGATAGTATTGTTACTATTACTGCTGAGATGAAAAAAGTTGAACCTACAATTATGAATTTTAAAGTTGGAGAGAAATTTTACTTAAGAGATTTAGTAAATGCCGCTATGATAAAATCAGCAAATGATGCAGCAAATGCTATTGCAATTTATCTTGGAAATGGAAGCAAACAAAAATTTGTAACTATGATGAATACAAAAGCAAAAAAACTAGGTATGAAAAATACTAATTTCGAAAATCCTTGTGGTTTTGATGCTCCAAATCACAAAAGTACTGCAAGTGATTTATTAAAACTTACAGAATACTCTATTAAAAATAGTACTTTTAATAATATTGTAAAAAAAGAGAGTTATAGTTTTAAAGCAATAAATACAAAAAGATCATACTTTGCACATACTAGTAATAAACTTCTTCCAAAAGAGAAATATATGATTGGAGTTAAAACTGGCTATACAAGTAAAGCTGGACCTTGTTTAATTGCACGTGCAAAAGATGGGAAAAAAGATATTTTACTAGTAATGCTAAATTCTCAAAATAGATGGGCAAATACAAAACTAGCTTTAGATACAGTTTTAGATAAAAGATAGATTACTAAATATTAGTCAATCTATCTAAAATATATTTTTGTAAATCTCTTTTTGAAACCTCTTCTCTCATGGCCTCTTCAAAAATCTCATTTACTTTATTAGCATACTCTTCATAATCAAAAAATGGAAAATGTAAATTCCAAGCTTTTTTAAGCCTACTTTTTGTCATCTCTTTTTTTACAATATCTTTAAAGTAGTTAAATCCCATAAATATAAGTGCTGTGATAATCATCGCACCAACTATTGATATATGAGAATCTATCTTTGCTAAAAGTTTATGTGTAAGAAGAGAAATAGGTAGAAGAACTGCTAAAACTAACCAAACATAAACAAGATAAGCCCTTGTTAATCTTAATCTAAAACCTAATCTTGAACTATCAACTTCCATATCATTTCTGTATTGAACTGAAGCAACCAACATATCTTTTAATAAAATTGGCTGCTTTGAAGTTGCATAAATGTAATTTAATATGTAATTTTTAATATTTTTTTCTCTATTCATAATATTTCCTCAAATAAATTGTGACAATTCTACCTTAGTTTGCTATAATAATTGTTAAAATTTTAAAGCTAAGGTTGATTTTGAAAAAGATATTTATTGTTATTTTACTTTTCAAATACCTATATGCAACAGATTTACAAAAAGTTTCACTTCAACTTATGTGGCTTGACCAGTTCCAATTTGCTGGATTTTATATAGCAAAAGAGAAGGGTTTTTATGAAAAAGCTGGACTTGATGTAGAGTTTAAAAAATTTCAAAATGATACAAATGTTTTAGAAGAAGTTACTCAAAATAGAGCAACTTTTGGACTTGGTTCTAGCTCTTTAATAGTGCATAAATCAAATGGGGAAGATATCTCTATATTTGGAGCTATTTTTCAAACTTCACCTCTTGTAATTTTGGCTTTAAAAAATTCAAATATAAACTCTATTAAAGATTTAAAAGATAAAAACTTGATGATTGCAGATGAGCAACTAAATTTTGCAAATTTACAAGCTATGTTTAGTAGCCAAAATTTTGATATTAAATCTGTAAAACTAATTCCTCACTCTTTTAATATTGATGATCTAATAAACAAAAATACCGATTTAATGGGATCTTATACTACAAATGAACCTTTTTTATTAAAAGAAAAAGGTTATGAAAGCAAAATTTTCTACCCAAAAGATTATGGATTTGACTTTTATGAAAATATTATGTTTACAAATAGCGAATTTGCAGAAAAAAACCCAAAAATTGTATATGATTTTTATAAAGCTTCAATAGATGGTTGGAAATGGGCATTTGAAAATATAGAAAAAAGTGTTGATATTGTTTTTGAAAAATATAATCCACTAAATAAAAGTAAAGAAGCACTACTTTTTGAAGCAAATGAGATAAAGAAAATTATTTTTGATAAAAATGGAGATATTGGAACAATTTCTAATGAAAAAATGAACCTAATATTAAATACATATAAAGTTATGGGTTTAATAAAAAATGATATAGATTTAAATAGTTTCATTTTACATAATAGTTTTAGAAATGAACTAAATAGTGAAGAAAAAGAGTATTTAAAAACAAAAAAATCTTTTACTTATTGTTCTCATAACGATTTAATGCCATTTGAAGCTACTTTAAATAATAAACATATTGGAATTATAGAAGAGTATCTTGTAGAAATTTCAAAAAATTTAGATATAGAATTAAATTTTGTACCAACTTTAAATTGGCATGAAAGTTTTGAAAAAGTTGTAGAAAATAAGTGTGATATCTTAACAACAATTGCAGATAAGAAAAATAGAGAAAAGCTTTTTAATTTTACAAACCCTTATCTAGATTTTCCTTTTGTGATTGCTACAGATATTTCTAAACCTTTTATTGAAGATTTAAAAACTCTAAAAAGAGTTAAAATTGCTCTTGTGAAAGATTTTGCAACAAGTAATATAATAAAAAATAGATATAAAAATATCAATTTCGTAGAGTACCCAAATCTTTATGAAGCTTTAGAAGCTGTAAGAAAAGGT
>JAGOHQ010000157.1 GCA_017996075.1 Aliarcobacter sp. | reverse complement strand
ACACAACAAGTGTGAAAAATAATTGAGAATATATATTAAACTATCTTGCTTTATTTGATTGAGATAACACAGAAGCAGCCAAACCTTTTGTCACTTCATTATACTTATCACTTTTTAAAACATTAGAAGCTTTTGTTTCCATTGCTGCTCCAGTTTGTTTATTTGAATTAGATTGAGATAAAGCAGAAGCTGCTAATTCTTTTTGAATATTAGAAGAATTATTACTCCTTAAAATATTTGATGCAGTAGTTGCAATTTTTTGAGATGTTTGTTTACTATTCATATATAACTCCTATAAAATAGTTACTATATGTAATTAATACTTGAATTTATTGATAAAATAACTCATTAATTTGTTATTTGTGCTCCAGCCGATTTATTCGGACAGTCTGCCGGAGTGATTCGGACAGTTTTAAAGTAGAAATTTTCTAAGTGTAAAATTATAACATAAGTGTCCGAATGTTTTTAAATTTTGTTGATTTTTGATCTTAATTTTCGCATAGATTCTCCTTCTAATTCAATTCTATGAGATGAGTGAATTATCCTATCTAAAATAGCATCAGCAACTGTGTCATTATTTAAATAGTTATACCAACTTGAAACAGGTAATTGAGAAGTAATTATTGTTGAATTTAATTCGGTTCTATCTTCAATTATTTCAAATAAATTTGTTGCATCATCAGTTGTAATAGTTGAAGTTCCAAAGTCATCTAAAATTAGCAATTCAAACCTAGAGTATTTTTTTAATAAATTTGTATATGTTCCAGTTGCTCTTGAAATTTTTATCTCTTCAAGTAAAGTTGGAACCCTTGTATAATAAACTCTAAATCCATCTATTATTGCTCTATTGCCTAATGCTTGTGAAATATATGATTTTCCAGTACCCGTTTTACCCGTAATTATTATATTTTGATGATTTCTAATAAAGTTCATATTTGCTAAATCTTTTATTACTGATATATCAATTTTCCTTTTAATAGAGTAATCTATATCTTCTATTGCTGCTTGTTTATCTTTAATTTTTGAGAGTTTTAAATTCATTGATATTTTTTTGTTATGTAAAAATATCTCTTGAGATTCTAATAAGTTATATAATCTCTCTTCGAAGCTGAGTTTATTGTAACTTATATCCTCTATTTGTCTTAAATATGCCTGTTTTAATCCATCATATCTTAAATCATTTATTTTATTTATTATTGTAGTTTGGTTCATTTTTTGCCTTTTTATTTTAGATTTTTATTTATAATAATCAGATCCACGAATATTTTCATGGTTATTAAATAGTGTTGATGTTGTAGTATTAGCAACAACTAAGTATAGTTTTTTTGATAAAATTGATTCTATTGATTTAACACTTTTTGCATCAATTTTTATTGCATATGATAGTGCTAAATTTAACTCAATTTTTCCATATATTTTTGCTAAAGACAATATTGCAATTATCGTTCTATATGCTTTTACAGGGTATGGAGCCTCAGATAATCTTTTTTCAACAAACTCTTTAGTTTCATTTCCAATATTTTCACCCCAAGATATTAATCTTTGAGGATTCATCTTTTCACTTTGATACTGATGATTTAAAGGCATATGCTCTTTTATTGTTGAAGAATCATTTATTTTATATAATCTTGGATGAGTAGCAACTATTTTCGATTTATGATATATTTCAACTAATGTAGTTGAATATTTTATCTCTACTCTCTCTTTTAGATATTTAAATGGTACTGAGTAATAACATTTTAAAAGTTCAACATGATAATCTATATTTACAGTCGCAATTTTTAACTCTTTATAGATAAATCTATTTATTGGTAATTGTTGTAAATATGATTTTTCAAGTTCTATAAATAGTTCTGATCTACTTTTACCTATTTTTTTAATAATTTTATTATTATAAATATCAAGTAGTGGATTTATTGCTTGATTTATTTCATCAATATTAAAAAAGCTTCTATTTCTAAATCTTGCTATTATCCATCTTTGAATTGCTTGTACACCTTGTTCTACTTTTGCTTTATCTTGTGGTTTATATGGACGTGCTGGTTCTATTGCATAGTTATAATGTCTTGAAAGTTCTGCATAATTTTCATTAAACACTATGCCATTCTTATTATTTGAAATAATTGCACTTTTTAGATTATCAGGAACAATTACTTTAGGAACACCTTCATAAAAATTAAATGCTTCTACATGAGATTTTATAAAATCTTCAACTTTTTGAGAAGAAGTTGCATGAACAAAGGTATATCCACTTAATCCTAGTACACTTACAAATATTTGTGCTTTTTCAACTTCACCTGTTTTTAAATTTATTACAGGAACAGTTAATCCACTATAATCTACGAACATTTTTTCACCAGCAACATATGTTTGTCTCATTGTAGGATTTAATTTTCTTTTATATTTATAGTAATACTCTTTAAATTGGCTACAACCATATCCATCTGGATGCATCTCTTTATACTCTTGCCACAACAGTTCAAAGGTTACACCTTTTTTTGTTATCTCTTTATGAATATATTCAACATCTGGTATTGGTCTTGATTTATAGCTTTTTGGTAAGGATTTTTCAGGAAATAGAATTTGACTAATTTCATCATCATCAAGATTAAGAAATTCATCAATTTTTTTATCTATTATTTCAAATCTTTTACAATAATCCCCAACAGTTGATGAAGGTACATTTAAAGCTCTACTAATTTGACGGTACGATATATTGGTAATAAACTTTAATCTCAATATATCTTTTATTTTTTTCATAGAAAGTCTCCTCATTTTTACCCTTTGTTTTTTACAAAGTGTAATTAAATATTTAGAAAATTTCTACTTGATAAATTCCAGCCGGAATTCTTTAAAATTGTCCGAATATAAATCGGCTAGCTGTCCGAATCAACTCCGGCAGAGTGTCCGGATGTAAATCGGCTGGCTGTCCGAATTGTTCCGGCGTATGCAATCTGCTCATAATGTTTATTTTGAGTTCTTTCTGATATCGGATTTAGTTTTTCATATTTATCAAGATTACGATTATTACTTCTATCTTCTATTACCTTTTTCATTAATTTTACTTGCTCAACTATTGTTAAATCTCTTGTTTCTGCAAGTTTATTTCTATTAGAAGGCATATGTTTAATAATATCTTCTAACAATTGTAAATCTACTGTTTCTAATTGGCTAATTTTTTTATTTGGAAAGACTTCTTTTATTAGTTCATAACTTGGTCTATAATCATTTAATGTATCTAAAGATAATTTTTTCTTCTCTTTAAGATGTGCAAGATATTTATCCACCATAACATCAAAACTATCTTCTATAACATCTTTTTTATCTTCTTTGACTGTCCCATAATATTTATTAACAATCTTTTGTTTAGGTTTT
>JAGOHQ010000156.1 GCA_017996075.1 Aliarcobacter sp. | reverse complement strand
TAATTATACATTGAAGCTAATTTTTCGATAGTTTCAGGATATGAAAGTTTCTCATACTCCATCAAAAATTTAATGCTATCTCCACCAACACCACAACCAAAACAGTGATATATCTGTTTTGAAGGACTAACAACAAAAGATGGAGTATCTTCTCCATGAAAAGGACAACAAGCTTTGAAATTTGCACCAGATTTTTTTAATTCTAAAAATTGTGAAATAACATCAACAATATCAAGGTAATTTTTTAAACTCTCTATAGACTCTTTTCTTATCATTTTGAGATTATACACTTTTATTTTTTTATATGTACTTTTATGTTAAAGTGTCGCTTAATTATTTTAAAAAGGTTATATAATTGGATAATTTAGTTTTAGAGTATAGAGACCCTATTATTGGAATACTTTTATTAGTTTTTATGATTTTTTTAATATCTTTTTTTACATATTCATATGGTATTTACAAAGAAAAATCTGCAAGAAAAGATTATAGAAAACTATCTCGTAGATTTGAATTAGGAAATTTAAAAGAGAATGACTATATAAACCTTTACAAAACTTATAATCTACCATTTGACTCAATTTTACTTTTAGCATCTACTTTTTTACACAAAGGAGATAATAATAAAGCTATAAGTGTATATTTAGCACTTCTAGAACATGTAAAAGATAGAGTTAAAAAAGAAGAGCTTCTTGAACTTCTTGGAAACACATATTTTAAAGGTGGTTTTTTACAAAGATCAAATGAGATATTTTTAAGAATTCTTAAATTTTCTCCTAGAAATAAAAATGCTCTAAAGAGTCTTTTACTAGTAAATGAAAAACTAAAAAATTTTAAAAAATCAAAAGAGATTGCTCAAGCTTTAGAAGAGTTAAATATTGATGTTAGTGTAGAAAAAGTTTACTTTGATACTTTAATTATATTAAATGATCCAATTTTATCTTACGAAAAAAGAACTGAACTTTTATTTGAAATTTTTAAAGAGAATAAAATTATTCAAAGAATTTTTGCAACATTCTTAATTCAATCAAATAGAGAATTCTTCTTCTCAAATATAGATATGTTTGATTGTGAAAAATTAATAGATATTTTATGGTATCAAAAAAAAGAGGATATTGATTTTGATAAAATCAAAAACAATCAGTTTTTAAATGAACTTTATAGTGCAAAAAACTATATAAATAGTGTTTCAACTAGTAGCGATTTTGATTTGAATATTTTAATACTAATAAATAAATACCAAAAAGATATAAAAACAAATTTAACTTTTGAATTTATTTGTAACTCTTGTAAGCACTCAAGCCCTTTTTATGAAGCTAGATGCCCAAATTGTCACTCTATTTTAAGTTTAGAGGTAAAGCATCACCTAACAAAAGCTTATGAGCTTTCAAATCAATCACTGCAATAAAATAAAATATATTTGTGTTATACTTTTACAATTTTAAAATAAAGGATAAAAATTGAGCGATTATTCAAATCTTGAAAAGTGTTTGGATTATCAGTTTAGAAACAAAAATCTGATAATCGAAGCACTTACTCATAAAAGTTTCAAAAAACCATATAACAACGAAAGACTAGAGTTTCTAGGTGATGCTGTTTTAAACTTAATTGTAGGAGAGTATTTATATACAAATTTTCCAAAATCAAATGAGGGTGAACTATCTAAAATAAGAGCTAGCTTAGTAAATGAAACTGGATTTACAAAACTAGCAAATGAGATAAATTTAGGTGATTATATATTTATATCAAACGCTGAAGAGAGAAACAAAGGAAGAACAAAATCTTCTATACTTTCAGATGCATTTGAAGCAATAATGGGTGCAATATATCTTGAAAGTGGCTTAGAAACACTAAAACCTATCATTTTAAATCTACTTGAAAATTGTTATGATAAAATAAATCTAGATGTACTATTTAGCGACTACAAAACAGCTTTGCAAGAGATAACTCAAGCAAAATTTGCATCAATTCCTGAATATGTTGTTGAAGGTTCATACGGACCTGACCACAAAAAAGAGTTTGAAGTATCTATTTGGATTGATGGTAAAAATTTTGGAAAAGCTAGTGGAAAAAGTAAAAAATTAGCTCAACAAGCAGCTGCAAAAATTGCTATTGCTAAACTAAGCGAGGAAGAGAATTGAATAGTTTTGGACATAGATTTAGATTTACAACATTTGGTGAATCACATGGAAAAGCATTAGGATGTATAGTTGATGGTGTTCCAGCTGGAATAAAAATTGATGAAGAGTTTATTCAAGCTGAAATGAACAGAAGAAAACCTGGACAAAATGAGTTTGCAACAAAGAGAAATGAAGGCGATATTGTTGAAATTTTAAGTGGTGTTTTTGAAGGATATTCAACAGGAACTTCAATTGCTATGATTATTTTTAATGAAAATCAAAAATCAAGTGATTATTCAAATATAAAAGATTTATTTAGACCAGGTCATGCTGATTTTACATATTTTAATAAATATGGAATTAGAGATTATAGAGGTGGAGGAAGAAGCTCGGCTCGTGAAACAGCAGCAAGAGTTGCAGCTGGTGCTATTGCAAAACTTCTATTAAATGAATTAAACATTGATTTCAGAAGTGGAATTTGTGAGATAGATGGTGTAAAAGCAGATAATTTTAACTTTGAAAATGCTAGAAATTCAGAAATTTTTGCACTTGATTCAAATGTTGAAGATGCTCAAAAAAATGCTATTTTAAAAGCCAAAAACTCTCATAATAGTGTTGGTGGAGTTGCACTTATTAATGTAAAAAATTGTCCAGTTGGGCTAGGTGAGCCAATTTATCATAAATTAGATGCACAAATTGCAAATGCAATGATGAGTATAAACGCTGTAAAAGCTATTGAAATTGGTGATGGAATCTTAGCCTCTAGAGTTTTTGGATTTGATAATAACGACCAAATAAGAAAATCTGGATTTAAGACAAACCATAGTGGTGGAATTTTGGGAGGAATCTCAAATGGTGATGATATAAATGTAAAAGTATATTTCAAAGCAACGCCATCAATTTTTATAGAGCAAGAGACAGTTGATATTTATGGAAATGAAGTAGAGTGTAAACTAAAAGGAAGACATGATCCTTGTGTTGCGATAAGAGGAAGTGTTGTTGCTGAATCTATGACTGCACTTGTTTTAGTTGATATGCTTTTACTAAATATGTCATCAAAAGTAGAAAATATCAAAAAAGTTTATGCGAAATAGAGTTTTATTTCTACTTTTTCTATCTTTAAACCTTTTTGCAAATGAAAATCTTGCAAAAAGGTTAATTCTTGCTTATCCTCTTTTTTTAGAAAAATATGAAGATAATTTTATATATTTCAAAGATGGTTCAAAACTACAATTTTCTACAAATAATAAAGATTTAAGCTATGAAGA
>JAGOHQ010000155.1 GCA_017996075.1 Aliarcobacter sp. | reverse complement strand
CTATGATTGGGGCATAAGATAAAAATCTAAATCTTCTTCTTACTTCTTCTTCCATTTTTTGGAATGTATCCATATTTTCATCCCATTTATTTAAAACAATAATTGTTCCAAGACCATATTCATCAACCAAACCAGCGATTTTTTCATCTAAATCTGTAAGCTCTCTTGAAGCATCAAGAACAACTAAAGCAACATTTGCTTTTTCTAACATCTCTTTTGTTCGCATTAGGGCAAATTTTTCTATACCTTCAATACTTCCTCTTCTTCTAAGACCTGCTGTATCAACAAAAGTTATCTCTTTATCTTTATAAGAAAGAGTTTCATCAACAGGATCTATTGTTGTTCCAGCAATACTTGAAACAACTGATCTTTCCATTCCTACAAGTGAATTTAAAATAGATGATTTTCCAACATTAACTCTACCAATAATAGCAACATTTATTAAAGTATCATCAAGAATAGTTTCTTCTTCTATTTTTTCTAATCCTTCAGCAGAAAAATCTTCCTCATTATCAAATTCATCGTCAAAAAACTCATCTTCTAGCTCTTTTCTTCTTTTTTCTTCTTCCATTCTTGCAACTGTTTCAGGGTTTTCTGGAAGATGTTTATAAATCCACTCATAAAGTGTTTTTGTTCCACGATTGTGAGAAACCGATACACCAAAAAGATTTTCTTCTCCTATTCCAAATTCAAAAAATTCCCAAAGTCTTTCTAGTTCTTTATCATTGTCAATTTTATTTACAACTAAAGCAAGCTCTTTTCCTAATCTTTGAAGCTCATAAAATAGTTCCTTATCTTTATCATCTGGGATATTTTTTCCATCTACAATAAAAAGTATTATATCAGCCTCTTTTGCAGTTTTTACAGCCTTCTTTTTTACATTTGAAAAAATTTCATCATTTGTTTCATCAATACCACCTGTATCAAGCAGTAATGCACTTCTATCAATAATCTCTATCTCATGTCTTCTTACATCTCTTGTTGTTCCAGAAACGTCTGATACAATAGCTATTCTTTTATTTGCTATTCTATTAAAAAGTGATGATTTTCCAACATTTGGTTGCCCTATTAGTGCAATCTTTTTTAAGTTTTTTTCCATAAATTTTATCTAATCCTATTTTTATAAATTAAAAAAGGTACTAGCAAAAGCTAATACCTTTTTGCATACTTTTCTCTATTTTAATAAAGTCCAAATTTTCCAGCAGCATTTGCTTTGTAAAGAACTCTCATATTGTCATCTTTATCATAGAAAACTTTAAATAAAGCAGTTGAATTTTTCAACTCCTCTAAAGCCTCTTCAATATCTATTGGTTTATAAGAAGTTAATCTTTGAGGAATAATTTCATCTTCAAATTTTTCAAGCTCTTTTGCTATACCATCTTCTACTTCAACAGCTTCACTAAATTTTGTAGCTTTGTGAGCAGTTATTTTGTCATTATGTCTTCTTAAAACTTTTGATACTCTATCTGTTGCTATATCAATTGCAGTATATAAATCTTTATCTTTTTGTTTAATAACAACTGTATCTATATTTGCAATATTTAAAGAGAATTCAAAAGTAAAACCTTTTGCTTTTTCATCTCCAACAATCGTAGAAGTAACCGAAATAATATCCAAGTTATATTTTTTAAATGTATCTATTGAGCTATTTATATAATCTTTTATTGCATCCGTAAGTTTTATATGTCTTCCTACTATACTTGTATTCATAATTACTCCTTAAAATAAAATATTTTTATTCTAGCATAATTTCCTTTTATTCTGTGAGAATTTCTTATAAATTTTAATTAAAACCAAGAAAAGGTATATTTATTGAAGTGAAGATTATAATTTTAAAAGATTTGATTAAAAAAGATTAGCTTCTACTAATCTTTTTTAAATTATATAGAGCTTAAAAACTCTTTTTCCAAATTGTCTCTATCCTCTTGTAACCTTCTTTTTATCATTTTAGAAAAATCATCAGGATAGATTTCAAATTCTTCATTTTTTATTCCATTTATAATATTTGAAACTATATAAGAAGTTGAACTTTTTGGCATATCTTGCCCTTTTGTCATATTTGTATCAATTGGTCCTGGTAAAACTTCAAAAACTTTTATATTTTCTTTTTGTAACTCTGCTCTAAAAGCTTGAGTTAAAGAGTGTAAAGCACTTTTTGAAGCACAATAAAGTCCCATTATAGGAAGATTTATTAAACCTAAAATTGAAGTAATATTCACAATAGAGCCATTTTCATTTAACTTTTTTGATAATATTTGACAACTATTTAGTGTTCCAAAAAGATTTACTTCAAAATCAATTTTAGTATCATCGAAAACTTTTTTTAAGCTATTTACACCTGCATTATTTATTAAATAATCAATATTCTCTATTTTGGAAGCTATCTCTTCTAAGTCATCTTTTTTTGTAATATCTAAAGAAAAAATCTCTATTTTTGATGATAATTTTTTTAATTCTTCTAATTTTTTTAAATCTCTTGCGGTACAATATATTTTTTTTACATTCTCTTTTAATAAAGCTTCAATAAAAGATTTAGCTAAACCACCATTTGAACCTGTAATAAATACTACTTTATTTTCAAAACTCATATCAACTCCTTTATTTAATTATTGAACTAAAATCTCTCTATTTCCCCTTGCATCAACTTCACTTAGAACACCTGTTTTCTCAAGTTGTTCTATAATCGTTGCAGCTCTGTTATACCCTATTTTTAATCTTCTTTGAAGATATGATATAGATGTTTTTTTATCTGTTATTATCACATCTTTTGCATCTTCATACAAATCATCCAAAACTATATCTTCATCACTAATATTTCTAGCACCTTTTGAACCACTAGAACTTGAACCTAGATTCTTATCTTTAATAAAATTCATATCATATTCAACTTCTCTTTGATCTTTTAAAAACTCTACAACTTTTTCGATTTCAGTTTCAGTACTCCAAGGAGCATGAATTCGAACAAGCCCAGGCATTCCAGGAGGTGTAAACAACATATCTCCACGTCCAAGTAAAGATTCAGCACCCATAGAATCAAGTATAATTTTAGAATCTATTTTTTGCCCTACTTTATAAGATAATCTGCTTGGCAAATTTGCTTTTATAAGTCCAGTTACAACATCAACTGATGGTCTTTGAGTTGCTACTATTAAGTGAATTCCACTAGCTCTTGCCATTTGAGCAAGTCTTGCAATAGAGTATTCAACATCTTTTCCGCTTGTCATCATTAAATCGGCTAACTCATCAATTACAACTACAATATAAGGCATAGTAGGAAGCCCTTCTTTTTGTGCTTTTTCATTGAAATTTTCAATATTTTTTGTTTTTGTTTTAGCCATTAATGTATAACGTCTTTCCATCTCACCAACCATATTTGCTAAAGCATTTATTGCATCAACTGCTTTTGTGA
>JAGOHQ010000009.1 GCA_017996075.1 Aliarcobacter sp. | reverse complement strand
CCTATTTTACAAGCACTCTTCATATTTTCTTCTTTTACAATCATAGTTTTTATAACTTCATTTAAAATATTAAGCGAGATTTCAATAGTTTCAACAGAATCAAAAACTCCTTCTTTATCCTCTTGTGTATCTTTGTTATATGCCAATGGAAGTGATTTCATAATTGTTAAAAGTGAAATTAAATTTCCGTATACACGACCTGTTTTCCCTCTTAAAAGTTCTGGTACATCTGGATTTTTCTTTTGTGGCATAATTGAACTTGTAGTTGCATACTCATCACTCATTTGTATAAATCTAAACTCATAAGAACTCCATAAAATAAGCTCTTCTGAAATACGGCTAACATGCATCATTGCTGTAGAGATATTAAATAGTAATTCCAAAGCAAAATCTCTATTTGAAACACTATCCATAGCATTTTGTGTTGGTGCAGAAAATCCTAAAAGTTCTGCTGTTTTAAATCTATCAATATTGTGTGGAGTTCCTGCCATTGCAGCACTTCCAAGAGGTGAATAGTTGTTTCTAATATATGAGCTCTCAAATCTTTCAAAATCTCTTTTAAACATATTTGCATATGCCATCATATGAAAACCAAAATTAATTGGTTGAGCATGTTGCAAATGTGTCATTCCAGGCATTATTGTTGTTGTATGTTTTGAAGCAATTTCAACAAAAGTAGATATTAACTCTTTTATTTGATTTTGAATAGATTTTGTTTTTTCTTGTACATAAAGTGTAAAATCTGTACAAACTTGATCATTTCTACTTCTTGCTGTATGAACTTTTTTACCAGCTTCTCCTATAATTTGAGTAAGTCTATTTTCAACTGCCATATGAATATCTTCATACTCTAAAGAGAATTCAAATTCACCACTTTTTATCTCTTCTAAAACTTGTAAAAGACCTTTTTCGATACTTTTTTGCTCATCATTTGTAATAATATTTTGTAAAGCCAACATTTTAGAGTGCGCAATTGAGCCTTTAATATCTTGAGAATATAGTTTTTTATCAAACATTATAGAAGCATTAAACATATCTAGTAACTTTGAATTTGTGTTTTTTAAAATTTGATTATTTGTATTTGGCATAAAATTTTCCTTTAAAGATTAAGTATTTATTATATCATAAGTGATATAATATTTTTAAAAAAATTTAAAGGACTTTTATGAATGAAAATCTAAAAGAGATTACAAAAAATACTCTAGAGAAATTAAGACAAAAGAACCTACCAACAACACCTGAAAATTACTTTTTAGAGTTTAAAGAACAAGCTAAGATTTTCAAAACTGAGTGTAGTGATGTAAACATACTAAACGAAGCATTGATAAACCTTACAAATGATGAAAAAAAAGTTCTAAATAGTGAGTCAATTTTTGAAATAATAACTATTTTATCAAAAAGAGCAAATAATGATGAACTAAAGTCATTAATTGGTACTTTTAGTGAACTTTTAGCTCCTTCAGTAAATTTTGAGTCAAAAGAAGAAGTGGAAGATTTTATTCTTGATTGTCTTAAAAATCCAATACAAATAACATCAAAAGAGTCTATTTTAAAAATAAAGAACTTTGCAAAAAATAGAATAGAAGCAGATAGAAGGGTTTTAAAAGAGAAAACAAATGATATTATAAAACTAACATCTTTAATGAGTAGATACTATGATAAAACACTAAGTGATAGCAATAGTTCAAATGAAGATATAAAAAAAATAAAAGCAGATTTAGAATCTTTAGAGATTTCTGATTATTCAAAAAGAGAGCTAACAGCTGTTCAAAAAAGATTAATTAATACTATTTATAAATTTGAAGAATCTTTACTTGAAAATAACAGAATTTTATTATCAAATATTGATAGATTTAAACAGCTAAATAAGCAAATTGAAGAGCTTGAAAGAGAGCTTCAAATGACAAAAGAGGAGATTTTATATGACTTTTTAACTTCTGTTTTAAATAGAAGAGCTTATGAAGTTGAAGCAAAAAAAACAGAAAAACAGTTTTTTATATTTGAAACAAATTTTGCAATTGTATTTTTTGATATTGACCACTTTAAAAAAATAAATGATAAATATGGTCATGCTTGTGGTGATGAAATTTTAAAATCTTTTGCAAAAATATTAAAAGAGCTTACAAGAAAAGAGGATATTGTAGCTCGTTATGGTGGAGAAGAGTTTGTCGCATTAATAAACTTTAGAGATAAAATAGAAGTAATAAGATACATAAAAAGAGTAAAAAATGCTTTTTTAAATAGCACTTTTATATATAAAGAGCATAAAATAAATATTACTTTTTCAGCTGGAGTTACTTTTAGAAACAACTACAACTCTATAGTAGATGCTCAAGCAAAAGCAGATGAGTTACTTTATGAAGCAAAAGATAATGGAAGAGACAAAGTTATTTTTGATGATGGAACTGTTTTATAAATAAAAAGTTAAATTTATCAAGACCAAAGTTGAAGTTTTGGTAAGTTTGCAACGGCTTTTAAAATATCTGTTTTTGATATAATTCCCATCAAAGTATCACTCTCATCAACTATTGGAATTGCATCTAGCTTTAATTCTAGCATTACTTTAACAACATCTCTAACATCTGAATCTGGATCAGCTGTTAAAACTTCTGGCAGATAAACATCATCAATTTTTCTTTTTAAAATAGCTTGTGTATCATCTAAATGATTCATTAAAAGAGTTAAAATTATTTTTTTGTTAACAATACCAATAATTTTTTTACCAAAACCAGTAACTGGAACTTGTGATACTTTTTTTTCTTTGATTAAATAGTATATATCTTCAATTGTTAAGTCATTTCGAGCATATATCACATCATGTGTCATAATATCTCTTGCTTTATAAACTGGCTCAAGATTATCTAAATTAGCAACTTTTTTATAAGAGTTTAGAAATTGATCTTTTTTCTCTTTGTTTAATTCATTTGAAAAATTTTGAATCAATCCCTCTTTTGGCTCAAACCTAGCAGATTCTAACTCCTCAACATTTTTCAAAGCATATAAATTGTCACTTGTACTTCTAAATCCTACAGTTCCATTATTGTATATAGCAAACATCAATATTCCTAAAAAAGTTTATTTTATTGTATCAAAATAACTAATTTTTTATCTTAAATTGGCAAAACTCTAATATTTTCATTTACCTTACTTTGTAAAATAGACTCGATGGCATATAAGGTCCCCATACTTCCAGCGCTACAACCACTACAAGCACCTAAATATCTAATATATAAATCATGATGTGGAGCTGATTCTACAATATCTAAAATCTCCATATTTCCACCATCCATAACAAGCATAGGTCTTACATCATCATCTAAAACATCTTCTATTAACTCTAATTTTTGCTCTTTTGTCATAGCTTCAAAACTTGTATTAATATACGATGGTTCATCTTTTTGTTTTTCATTTTCTATTTGGGCTCTTGTTTGCTCCAAAATATCACTTAAATATATCTCTTTTTCTTCAAGTCCGCCCTCTTTTTGACAAGATTTACAAAATATTCCAGCTTTTGTAACATTTCCAATATCCTCAATAGTTAGTAAATCAAGATTTCTAATAGCATCTTTTATAGTTTTTAAATCTGTTCTTGCACAATCACAAACAACATAATCAGCATCAAAATCGTTCATATCTCTTTTTTCAGAATTTAATGCAACTTTTTTTAGTATTACAAAATTTAAAAAACTATTGTGTAACTCTTCAATGCTAAGAGCTGGTATTTGTGGCTCATCTCTTAGGGCAAATTCAACATCAGTTTTAAACAAATTTGCTACTTTTTCAATACTCTTTCCAATACATAACTCAATCATCATATCATTTAAAGCAACTATTAAACCTGTTGCAAATGATTTAAATTTTGCATTAAAAACTATTTTATCTTTTGTAATTGCAAAATATACTCTTAAAGTATCATTTCCATTTGATTCAAAGTCTGCAACAACTAGTTTGCAGCCCAAACTTTGTGCCTCTTGTTTTGTTATCTCTCCAAAATTCTTTGGATTGTTAACTCTTTCATCTATTTTTTTTGAATAATTTTTCATTTGTATTCCATACTTTATAATATTTTTTATTTTTATAATAAATTTTCTTGTATTTTATTTAAAATAGGATAAATTTTATCTTAATTTTAAATGCGATTTAATAGGCAATAAATTACTTTTTTTACTAAATACTTTTACTTTATTAGTATTTATGTCTTTACATTATATACTTATTTTGATATTATTCAAATCGGACAATATTAGTCTTAATTAAACAAATAAATTTTATGGAGAAGTCATGAGTGAAAATCAACAAATACATGACATTATAAACACAGATTATAAATTAGGTTTTGAAACTTTGGTTCAAAGCGATACCTTTGCAAAAGGTTTAAATGAAGATGTTATAAGAGCAATTAGTGCAAAAAAAGATGAGCCTCAATTTTTACTAGATTTCAGGTTAAAAGCATATGAAAAATGGTTAAAAATGGAAGAGCCAACATGGACAAATTTACAATATCCAAAAATAGATTATCAAGATTATGCATACTATTCAGCACCAAAAAAGGCTTTAAACTCTTTAGATGAAGTTGATCCTGAGATTTTGAAAACTTATGAAAAACTAGGAATTCCACTAGAAGAGCAAAAAATGCTTGCAGGTGTTGCTGTTGATGCTGTTTTTGATTCAGTTTCAATAAAAACTACATATCAAGATGAACTTGAAAAACTAGGAATTATATTTTGCTCAATTAGTGAAGCAGCACATAGATTTCCAGAACTTGTAAAAGAGTATTTAGCAAGCGTTGTTCCTGTAACTGATAACTATTTTGCTTGTTTAAATAGTGCTGTTTTTACAGATGGAAGTTTTGTTTATATTCCAAAAAATACAAGATGCCCAATGGAGCTTTCAACATATTTTAGAATAAATGCTTTAAATACAGGACAGTTTGAAAGAACTTTAATAATTTGTGATGAAGGAAGCTATGTTTCATACAATGAAGGGTGTTCTGCTCCAAGTAGAGATGATAGACAACTTCATGCGGCAGTTGTTGAATTAGTTGCACTTAAAAATGGTCATATAAAATATTCAACTATTCAAAACTGGTATCCAGGAGATGAGACAGGAAAAGGTGGAATCTTAAATTTTGTTACAAAAAGAGCCTTATGTAAAGGTGATAACTCAAAAGTATCTTGGACTCAAGTAGAAACTGGTTCAAGTATAACTTGGAAATATCCATCTTGTGTTCTTCAAGGTGATAATAGTGTAGGAGAATTTTACTCTGTTGCATTAACATCAAGAGCACAACAAGCAGATACTGGTACAAAAATGATACATTTGGGTAAAAATACAAAATCAACAATTATATCAAAAGGTATCTCTGCTATGAAAGGTATAAATGCCTACAGAGGATTAGTTAGAGTTGGTAAGAATGCTGTAAATGCAAGAAACATTTCAGAGTGTGACTCTTTATTGATTGGTCATAAATGCCAAGCACATACGTATCCATATCATGAGATTAGAAATAGTAGTGCGAACATAGAACATGAAGCAACAACTTCAAAAATTTCAGATGAACAACTATTTTATCTAAACCAAAGAGGAATAGATGAAGAAGATGCAATTGCTATGATTGTAAATGGTTTTTGTAAAGAGGTTTTAAAAGAGTTACCAATGGAGTTTGCTGCTGAAGCAAAAGAGTTATTAAATATTTCATTAGAAGGAAGTGTGGGTTAATTATGAGTACAAAAAATACATTATTAAAAATTGAAGATTTAAAAGTTAGTATAAATGAGAATGAGATTTTAAAAGGATTAAATTTAGAGATTAAAGAGGGTGAAATTCACGCTTTAATGGGTGTAAATGGAGCTGGAAAATCTACTTTAGTTAAAACACTTGCAGCTCATTATGACTGTGAAGTTGTAAGTGGAAAAATTACATTTAAAAAGAAAGATTTACTGCAAATGGATGTAACAACTAGAGCAAATGAAGGTATTTTTATGAGTTTTCAAAGTCCTGTGGAAGTTGCTGGAGTAAACAATAGCTACTTTTTAAGAACTGCTATGAACGCAAAAAGAGCTTATGAGGGTAAAGAAGAGCTTGATGCGATGGAATTTTTAAAGCTTGTAAAAGAAGAGACAAATAAATTTGACATTGATAGAAAACTATTACAAAGAGATTTAAACGATGGCTTTAGTGGTGGAGAGAAAAAAAGAAATGAACTTGTACAACTTCTAATGCTAAATCCAGATTTAATAATGCTAGATGAGATAGATAGTGGTCTTGATGTTGATGCTATCAAAATTGTTGCAAATGTTATAAACTCAATGCTTGATGGTAAAAAATCTATTTTAATGATAACTCACTATGACAGACTTTTAGAGCTTATAAAACCTGATTTTGTACATATTTTAAGTGATGGAAAAATTGCTAAAACTGGAGATTATAGTTTAGCTTTAGAACTAGATGAGAAAGGTTTTGAAGCATTAGGAATAAATAATGCAAATAGCTAATCTAAATATAAATCTTCCACAAAAAAAAGAAGAAGAGTTTTTAAAAATAGATTTTACTTCACTTTTTGATTTTGATTTTAAAGAGCATAAAACTTTGAATTTTGCTCTTGATTTAGAATCTATAAAAGATGATGAAGTTTATGATTCAAAACTATTTTCTATAGCAAATAGTTTTGATAACAGTAAAAGAGTTTTAACAATATCAGAAAATTTAGAGAAACCTTTAATTATTGTAAATAAGTTAAAAAATAGCGAAACTCTATATACAAATAATCTTTTAATAAATGTAAAAGAAGGAGTAAAAGCATCTGTCATTGAAGTTTTTACTTCTAACTTAAATAACTCAACAATTTTGGCAAATAGAACTATAGAAGTTGAAAAAAATTCATCTTTAGAATATGTAAAAATTCAAGATATAAGTATTTCTAACTCTTTAATCTTCTCTTGTAAAGCAAAACAAGATGATAAATCAAATTTAGAAATCTCAAACTTTGAGTTTGGAGATGGATTTTGTGTAAATAGTTTTGAAAATAAAATTGACAGCTTAGAAGTAAATTATGAGTTAAATGGTTTAAATAAACTAAGAAATAGTGCAAATAGTTCAACTTTAGTAAAAACAACTCACAACAATCAAAGCTCAAGAAGTAATATAAATTATAAAAATTCACTTCTTGATAAAAGTCGAGCAGTTGTAAAAATCAGATCAATAGTTACACAAACTGGACTTTATTCAAAAGCTTTCCAAAACTGTAACTCAATACTTCTAAGTGATGATGCAGTTATTTTTGCTCAACCATTTCTTGAAATATTTATAGATGAACTTGAAGCTAGCCATGGAACAACAACAGGAACTTTAAATAAAGAGCAGCTTTTATATCTTCAAGCAAGAGGTATAAGCAAAGAGAAATCATATGAAATGCTACTTGAAGCTTTTGAAAACTCAATAAAAAATAGTATAAAAGATGAAAAGATAAAAGAGTTCTTAGAAGAGTACAAAAAAGAGAGTTTTATATAAGATGTATAAAAAAGATTTTCCATACTTTACAAATTCAAACACTGTATATTTGGATAGTGGAGCTACAACTCAAAAACCACAAAGTGTAATTGATGCAACAGTTGAATACTACACAAAATACTGTTCAAACACTCATAGAAGTGGTTTTGGAGATGCTGCTCATGCCACAACTGAGTTTGAAAATACAAGAGAAGTTTTACAAAAATTTATAAATGCAAGTAAAAAAGAGGAGATAATTTTTACAAAAGGTGTAACTGAAAGTATAAATTTCATAGCTTCATCTTTTGCATATATGTTTAAAACAGTTATTATCTCAAGCTTAGAGCATCATGCAAATATTGTACCTTGGCATATGCAAGGAAGATTTTTAAACTCTGGACTTGAAGTTGTAAACTGTAACGAAAACTTAGATTTTGATTTTGAACATTTTGAAGAGATTTTGAAAAAGAATCCAAACTCTTTTGTAAGTATTGCTCATGTTACAAATGCTTTTGGAAAAGTTCACGATATCAAAAAAATAATCTCTATGGCTCATGATTATGGCTGTGTAGTAATGATTGATGGAGCCCAAAGTTTAAGTAGTTTTAAAATAGATGTACAAGAACTTGATTGTGATTTTTTTGCAATCTCAGGACATAAAACTTTTGGTCCAACAGGAGTTGGAGCTATTTATATAAAAGAGAAGTTTTTTGAAAGTGTAAAACCTTATCAAACAGGGGGAGCTGTTATAAACAGTGTTGATTTTAAAGAGGGAACTACTTTTTTAAACTCTCCATATAAGTTTGAAGCAGGAACACAAAATATTGCTGGTGTGATTGCTTTTAAAGAGGCTTTAAAATATATCGAAAATATTGGATATGAAACAATACAAAGTAGAAAAAAAGAGCTTTTAGAGTATCTTGATAATGAGTTAAAAAAGCTTCCTGATATAATTTTTTATAACGATTTAAAAGATTGTAGTGGAACTCGAAGTTTTAACTTCAAAGGTATAATGCATGATGATATTTCAATACTTCTTGATAAACTAAAAGTTGCTCTTAGAGTTGGACATCATTGTGCTCAACCAATTATGAAAAAACTTGGGATAAAAGGAACAATTAGAGTAAGTCTTGCATTTTACAATGATTTTGAAGATATAGATAAGCTTATTGTTGCACTAAAAAAAGCATTAAGTATGTTGAAGGGTTAAAAAATGAGTATAGAAAAAAGATTAGAGAATATAAAAGAGGATTTAGATTTTTTTGATGAAGAGTTGGCAAAATATGAATATATTATCGATTTAGGAAAAAAACTACCACCTTTTGATGAAAAAAACCAAATTCCTGAAAATTTAGTACACGGTTGTACTTCTCAAGTTTGGTTAATTTGTGAAAAAAAAGATGACAAACTAATTTTTAAAGGCACTAGTGATGCGATAATTGTAAAAGGTTTAGTTTATATTATTTTAGAAATTTTCTCAAACTCTACAATAGAAGAGTTAAAAAATGTTGATATGGATATAGTAAGAGAACTAGGACTAAGTGAAGTTATAACTCCAAATAGACAAAGTGGGGTTATTGGAATGATTAAAAAAATAAAAGAATATGCTTTAAAAGCTTAAGTAAAAGGATAAATTGTGAGTGGAATTTTTAATAAAGATGCAATAAAAGAAAAAATTATAGAAAATCTAAAAAAGGTTTATGACCCTGAAATCCCTGTAGATATTTATAGTTTGGGGCTAATTTACAACATAGAACTAGAAGAGAGAGAAAACTATCTATTTTGCGAAATAGACATGACTCTTACAAGTCCAGCTTGTCCAGTTGCAGATAGTCTGCTTGAGCAAGTAAGATATGTTGCTATGGCTGTTGATGAAGTTGATGAAGCAAAAGTAAATCTAGTTTTCGAACCTGTTTGGGAAATGCATATGATGAGTGAAGAGGCAAAAGAAGTTATGGGAGCTAGTGGAGCTGCTATTTCTTGGTAATATAAATTCCTAATTCAATAAAAAATCTTTAGTTTTGTTAGCTAAAGATTTTTTTATTCAATAATATTAGCAATATCCAACTATTAAATTAACAAAAATTAAGAAGAATAAATCAAAAAAATACCCTAAAATCTCGGTATAAAATTTTAAAAGGTGAGTATATGAAAAAAATTAATAAAGTACTTATTGCAAATAGAGGAGAGATTGCGCTACGAATAATAAGAGCTTGTAAAGAGCTTGAAATTAAAAGTGTTGCAGTATTTTCTGAAGTAGATATTGAAGGTATTTGGGTAAGAAAAGCAGATGAGTGTTATCCAATTATGGGAGATGTTGTTCAAGCATATTTAGACTATGAAAAAATCATATCTATTGCTAAAAAATCTGATTGTGATGCAATCCACCCTGGATATGGATTTTTAAGTGAAAATGCTGATTTTGCTAGAGCTTGTGAAGAAAATGGACTTATCTTTATTGGTCCAAAACCAGAACATATAGAACTTTTTGGTGATAAAATGGCATCTAAAGTTGCTATGAAAAAAGTTGGTGTTCCAGTTCTTGAAGGTACTGATGAGCCAATTACTGATATTGAAGAGGGTGCAAGAATTGCAAAAGAGATTGGTTTTCCTGTAATTATCAAAGCTGCATTTGGTGGTGGTGGAAGAGGAATGAGAATAGTAAGAGAAGAAAAAGACTTTAAAGAACTATTTGAAAGTGCCTCAAATGAAGCAAAAAAATATTTCGGTCGTGGTGAAGCATTTATTGAAAAATATGTTGAAAATCCAAGACATATAGAAATTCAAGTTATTGCTGATAAATATGGAAATGTTTTACACCTAGGTGAAAGAGATTGTTCTATTCAAAGAAGACACCAAAAAGTTATTGAAATAGCTCCATCTCCACTATTAAATAATGAAGCTAGAAAAGAGTTATATAGAATTGCTACAAAAGCTATGTTCAAACTAGGATATGAAAGTGTTGGAACAGTTGAATTCTTACTTGATCCAGATGACAATATTTACTTTATTGAGATGAATACAAGAGTTCAAGTTGAGCATCCTGTAACTGAAACTATTACTGGAGTTGATATTATTCAAAGAATGATTCAAATTGCAGAAGGTAGTAAAATGATTTTCTTACAAGAAGAGATTAATTTTAGGGGTTACTCTATTGAGTTTAGAATAAATGCTGAAAATCCTCTAAAAGGATTTATGCCATCTGTTGGAACTGTTGAAAAATACTTAACACCAGGAGGACCAGGAGTTAGACTAGATTCTGCACTTTATACAGGATATAAAGTTCCACCAAACTATGATTCAATGGTTGGAAAACTAATCGTTTGGGCTTTAGACTGGGAAGGTTGTGTAAAAAAAGCAAAAAGAGCTTTAGATGAATTCTATATCGAAGGTTTCCCAACAAACATTCCACTTCATAGAGAAATAGTTAGAGATCAAGATTTTAAAGATGGTAAATTTACGACAAATTACCTTGATAAAAAAATGGATATTTTCACTTTAAATAGTGAAGATAATATGAAAGAAGAAGAAGTAAAAATCGAAAATCTTAAAAAATTAATAGCTACGATTAACTCGAAAAATATAGCAACAAGACACTAAATAATTTAAAGATACTAAGAAGTTAAAGCTTCTTAGCATCTACACATAAAGCTTCAATAATATATAATTCCAAAAAATTAATTTGAGGATATTGTTTTGTCGATCTTTTTTACTCTATTAGGAAAAATAATCCCTTTATACATAAGTATTATTTTAGGATTTTTAAGCACATATCTACTTAAATGCGATAAAGAAACTGTTGCGAAAATCTTACTTTTTTTATTATCACCACTAATTATTTTTACAGCAACTATAAATATAAATTTAAGTGCTGCAACTTTATCTTTACCACTATTTTTCTTTATTTTTAGCTCAATTTTGAGTTTTACTCTTTTGGCATATTTTAAAAGAGTTTATAACGATAACAGTGCAAATTTATTAGCTTTTAGTACTTCTACAGGAAATACAGGAAATATAGGAATTCCACTTGCAATACTATTTTTAGAACCAAATATGGTTGATGTTTTTATATTTACTGTTTTAGCTTCACTTTTGTATCAAAATTCTGTTGGATACTATATTACTGCTAAAGGGAATTTTAGTGCAAAACAAAGCCTCTTAAAAATGCTTAAACTTCCAGTTTTATATGCTTTTATTTTAGGAGTTATATTTAATTTATGTGAGATAAAACTACCCGAAATATTTGTGAACTATAATGAATATATAAAAGGTGCTTATACAATCTTAGGTATGATGATTGTAGGAATGGGACTTGAAAAAGTTCGATTTGATAGCTCTTTTGATATAAAATTTATATCTTATGCTATGTTTATAAAATTTGTTGTTTGGCCTGTTTGTATATTAATCTTTATATTTATAGACAAAAACTATATTCACTTTTTAAATGATGGTTTATACACTGTTATGTTTTTATTTTCTATTGTACCACTTGCTGGAAATACTGTAACAGTAGCCACTTTACTAAATGTAAAACCACAAATTATGAGTGTGGCTTTGTTTATCTCAACTGTTATATCACTATTTTATATTCCATTAGTTTTATATTTTTATATGAATTAAGTTTTTCTTTTTTTATATAAAGCTATAAAAATTCCTAAAAGTATAGTAACAGTAGAAATAAAAAGTTCGAAAGTAAAAAGTTCATTAAGAAAAACAATACTTAAAACTATCGCTATTATTGGTACTATTAACTGAACTATACTTGCAGTCATAATCTGAATTTTTGGTAAAATTGCATACCAAATAAATACTCCAAAAGCAGTTGTTATTGAGCCTGAAAGAGTTGATAAAATAAAAGTATAAAAATCTATTTTAAGACTATTTCCAAAAAAGAAAAGATAAAAAATAGCAAACAATATTGTAAAAATAAAAGCTTTAACAAAACTATCAGTTGCATTTAAAGTTGCATTGTTTGATTTTTTTCCAAGGACACTAAAAATTGCCCAACCAATTCCAGCTAAAAACATCAAAAAGGCGTGAAAATATGATATTGTAAAATCATCTTTTGGATATAAAAGATATATTAATCCAGCAAAAGCTATAGCTATTCCAATAATTTTTTTTAAGGTTAATTTCTCATTTAAAAATAGAGCTAAAATAATCATAGTTAGTTGAACAACTGCAAATAAAATCAAAGTTCCAATACCAGCAGCCATATTTATATATGAGTATGAAAAACAAATTGCGTATAAAAAAAACATAAATCCGCTAAGATAGTTAGTTTTTAGAGATATTTTTAGGTTTTTATTTTTATAAAAATATATAACTAAAAGAACAAACATAGCAGATATAATTCTTACAAAAGTAAAAGAAAAAGCATCAATATTTTGTGTAAAAATAGCCATTCTAGCTAAAATTGAGTTTGAAGCAAAAAATAGTAAAACTATAAAAATCAATCCTATAAGTTTTAAATCAAAACTCAA
>JAGOHQ010000154.1 GCA_017996075.1 Aliarcobacter sp. | reverse complement strand
TTACATTAACTATTTATATTAAAATTATCTATACCAAAATATTTTGGTATAGATTTTAAAGGCAAAAATTGAGACTTTTTTTAAATCTTAAACTTCTTTTTTTAGTAATCTTTTTAAATATAAACTTATATTCAAAAGATTTAACAAAAGTTACAATTCAACTATCTTGGTTTGATCAGTTCCAATTTGCTGGTTATTATATGGCAAAAGAGCAAGGATTTTACAAAGATGCTGGGCTTGATGTTCAGATTTTGCCATTTTCTTTAGGTATGAATATTCCAAAAATGGTAAATGATGGAGATGTAGATTTTGCAATAGGAAGAGAAAATCTAATCCTTGAAAAAGCAAAATATCCAAAAATCATAGCTCTTGCAGCAATTTTTCAAGCAACGCCTTTAGTACTTCTAACAACAAAAGATTCAGGAATAGATTCATTTAATAAGTTTGAAAATAAAAAACTTATGAGAACAAAAGATGATGGAAGTGAAGTATCTATAAAAGCAATGTTGGCTTCTAGCAAGATAGATGTAAAAAGTATAGCTCAAGTAGAACACTCACACAATATTTATGATTTGATAGATAAAAAAGTTGATATTATCTCTGCATATACATCAAAAGCACCATATATATTACAAAAAGAGCAAATAAAATATAATATTTTTTATCCAAAAGATTATGGCTTTGATATGTATAGTGATTTTTTAATCACAAATATAGATAAATACAACAATGATTACAATATTGTTGAAAAATTTAAAAAAGCATCTTTAAAAGGTTGGGAATATGCATATAATAATATAGAAAAAAGTGTAGATATTATTTTTGAAAAATATAATACTCAAAATCTTTCAAAAGAAGAACTTATTTTTGAAGCAAATGAGCTAAAAAAGTTATCATATTTAAATATTAGTAGATTAGGAGATATGAAACAAGAAAAAGTTCAAAGAATATATGATTTATACAATGTTATGGGATATATAAATAATGAATTTAAAATAGACAATTTTATAGGATATGATAAAAAAAGTAGACTAGAAAAATGGTTGTATTTAAAATTTGAAGAGCATTTTGGTTTATCGCTTTTATGGAAAATTTTATTGATTATTTTTATAATTATAGGAATATTTGTATATAGACAATATTTTATAATAAAGCTAAACAAAAGATTAAAGAATCTTGTAAATATAAAAACAAATAGATTAAAAATAATGAATAAAAAACTTGCAATAAGGATAAAAAAAGAGTTAGATAAGCATCAAGAAAAAGATAGAATTTTAGCTCAACAACAAAAAATGGTAGCAATGGGACAAATGATAGAAAATATAGCTCATCAGTGGAGACAGCCACTTTCTGTTATTAGTACAAGTGCTAGTGGGTTAAAATTAAAAAAACAACTAAATATCTTGGAAGATGAAGAGCTTATAAAAAGTATAGATAAAATAGTAGATACAGCGAAATATTTATCTGATACAATAGATGATTTTAGATATTTTTTTAAACCTCAAAAAGATAAAACAAAGTTTAGTTTGGCAAAAAATATTGAAAAAAGCTTGAGTTTTTTGGAAGCAACTTTAAAAGAAAACTCTATAAAAGTTGAGTTTGATTATGAAGATATTGATATTATTGCATATGAAACAGAACTTATACAAGTTTTTATAAATATTATAAATAACTCAAAAGATGCATTTATTGAGAAAAAAATTGAAGATAGAGTAATTTTTATATCAATAAAAAAATTTCCAAATAGGATTTTAATAGAGATAAAAGATAATGCAGGTGGAGTAGAAGAGGATATTTTAGATAAAGTATTTGAGCCATACTTTACTACAAAACATCAATATAATGGAACAGGAATAGGTCTTTATATGTCAAATCAAATTATAAAAACACATCTAAATGGAGATATTTTTATGAAAAATTGTAGCTTTAAATATAAAAATATTGAACAAAAAGGTGTTATTACAACTATTGTTTTACCTAAAAATATATTTGAAGAGATAAAAAATTGAATTATTTAGAAATAGACAAAAATCATCTTTGGCATCCTTATAACTCTTTACCATCAAAAACTCCAATTTTGGCTGTTAAAAAGACAAAAAAATGTAAGATATTTCTAGAAAATGGTGAGATTTTAATTGATGGAATGAGCTCTTGGTGGAGTGCAATTTTAGGTTATAACAACAAAAAAATATATAAATCTTTGAAAAAACAAGCAAAAACTATGCCTCATATTATGTTTGGTGGATTAACTCATTCTCCAGCTTCAATTTTGGCAAAAAAGCTTGTACAAATAACTGGTTTAAACTCTGTATTTTTATGCGATAGTGGATCTGTTTCTGTAGAAGTTGCATTAAAAACAGCAATTTTGTACCAAAAAGCAAAAGGCAAAGAGAAATTTAAATTTTTGGCTTTAAAAAATGCTTACCATGGTGATACATTGGGTGCTATGAGTGTTTGTGATCCTGAAAATTCAATGCACTCTTTATATGGTGACTATTTAAGTTCTAATATTTTTGTAGAGGCTCCAGAATTGGGATTTGAAGCAGATTTTAGAGAAGCTTTGAAAGTTCTAGAGGAAACTTTACAAATACATCATGAAAAAATTGCAGGGTTCATTCTTGAACCAGTTGTGCAAGGTGCAGGTGGAATGAGGATATATAATCCAAAATATTTAGAAAAAGTAAGAGAACTTTGTACAAAATATGATATTTTGATGATTTTAGATGAGATTGCAACTGGTTTTGGACATACAGGAGAGATGTTTGCTTTTTTACATACAAATATAAAACCAGATATTTTAACTATAGGAAAAGGTCTTACTGGTGGAACTTTAACAATGGCTGCAATGATTACATCTAAAGATATAAGTGATGTTATTTCAAATAGTGATATTAAAGTTTTAATGCATGGACCAACATTTATGGCAAATCCACTAGCATGTAGTGTTGCAAATGCAGCTATTGATGAGCTTTTAAATTATGATTGGAGAAAAAAAGTTTTAAAAATTGAGAAAATTTTTAAAAAAGAGTTAGAAAAAGTAAAAGATAGCTTTTTAGTAAAAGATATAAGAAATATTGGAGCAATTGGAGTAATAGAGCTAAAAGATGATATTTATGCTTCACAACTTCAAGATTATTGCGTAAAAAATGGAGTTTGGCTTCGTCCTTTTGGAAAACTTTTTTACTCTATTGTTGCATATACAATATCAAAAAAAGAGCTAAAAAAAATCACAAAAACCATGATAGAAGCAATAAAATATCTAGAAGAACTCTCTTAAATAGTTAAAACAGAAAAAGTTTCATCTTTTAAAGCATTTGTTAAAAATTCACCAGTATGAGTTATTTCAATACCAAGTTTTTCCAATTCATCTCTTGCTCCATAATCTTCTACACAAACTATACAAGCACTCATT
>JAGOHQ010000153.1 GCA_017996075.1 Aliarcobacter sp. | reverse complement strand
TATATGTTTATCATCAACAAAAAAATCTCAACATTTATGAAACAAAGTTCCGATAGCTTCAAAAAAGATGTTTATTATCGGCTTTTAAAAGATAAACGATACAACTGGAGAAAACTATTATTGTTTGCATCTGTAAAATTGATAAATAAACTTTCACCTTTACAAAATTTAACAGATACCAAAGTACTGATTATAGATGATACTGTAGAGATTAAACGAGGAAAATATATTCAAGGCAGTTGTAAAAATCTTTGGAGTAACAAAGAACATAGAGCCGTAAATGGATTGAATATTGTATCTTTGAATTATAGTGATTCCCATACTGATATGATGTTGGATTTTTCTGTGAATTACAACAAAAACCAAATTGTTGATTTTCAAGATATCAATGTTCATCATCTAAGCAACGCTTACAAACGAAGAATTGAGGGAAACAGTGGTAAAAACATTCAAGCAATAAATATGTTGAGTAGAGCTTTAGATTCAGGGATATATGCTGATTACTTGCTTGTTGATAGTTGGTATGCAAAACCAAACTTTATAAATGAAGTGAAACAAAAGGGTATTGATGTGATTACAAGAGTTGCTATTTCAAATAAAATTTGGCAGTTTGCAGATAAATGTAAAACTCTTGAAAGCTTGTATGTTCAAGCCAATAAAACTAAAGCTTCAAAACTTGGAAACTACAACTCTATCAAATACTCTTATGTGTCAACCACTGCTACACATAAAACTGTTGGTAGAGTAAAAATCGTATTTATTAAAACCAAAGAAAATTTGATTCCAATCCTCTCAACGAATACTATACTTTCTGACATAGAAATCATCAATACCTATAAAAAACGGTGGAATATTGAGCAAGGATATAAAGACCTTAGAGAATACTTCCAATTTGGCAAAGAAGAAAATAGAATCTTTGAAGCACTTATAGCTAGAATTACTTTATCATTTTTAGCATACAATCTTACAAGTTATATCAACAGAATCAACAACGAACCACAAACATTGGGCAATCTATTTAGAGACCTAGAGTGCCAACTTGAAACCTTAGCAATATCAATGGAGATATTTCTCAAAATCCTTGAAAATTTGCTCCAATCACAACAGCTTGTCAAGAGAAATAAAGATTTAGAACAGATTATTTACATGCTCAGGGTTTACACTAAAAAACAGCTTGGGCTTATGTGCGAAAGTTGAGTTATATATAATAACCGTGAGTAAAATTAGAAATATTGAAATTATAATAATAACTTGCATCAAAATACTCCATTGTTTTTCTGCGATTATATCAAAGCTTTCTAAAATTATTTAAAATATCAAAACTGTTAAAATTTTAGTACATAAATTTTACTTAAGTTTTTGTTTAGTTTTAATATATTAAAATTTAGGAAGAATTTTCTTTGTTACTTTTAAATAATTTATTTAAACTAATACTATTTTAAAATAATATTTTTAACAATAAATATCTGTGATATAATAAAGTTCTCTATTTTATTAGAGTGGGGAGGGGGAATGAATATGTCCTTTAAAAGCTTCTTTTTATACCTTAAACTGATTGGTATTTTTTCAGTAATTGGTATTGTGACAATTGTTAGTTTTATCTATCAAGATTTTAAACAAATGCAAGAGATTCAAACAAAAAAGATTGTATCTATTCAACTTGCAGATGAGTTAAGACAAAGTTCTGATGATTTGACTAGATTAGCAAGATTGTTCTCTGTAACTGGTGATAGCAAATATGAAAAAATGTATGGGGATGTTATAAAAATAAGAAATGGTGAGATAGCAAGACCTGAAGATTATCACAGAATTTATTGGGATTTGGTACTTGAATATGGTCAAAAACCAAAGCCAGATGGGAAGAAAGTTGTTTTATTGGAGGCTTTAAAAGAGGCTGGAATTACACAAAAAGAGTTAGCCTTATTAGATGAAGCTTCAAAAAATTCTGACAAACTAGTTGGAATTGAAACTACTGCTATGAATGCTGCAAAAGGTTTGTTTGCTGATTCAAATGGTAAATATACTATCAAAAGAGAGCCTGATTTAGATTATGCAGCAAAACTTATGCACTCTCAAGAGTATATGAATGAAAAGGCAAAGATTGAAAAACCAATAGATGATTTTCTTGCAACTTTAGATATTAGAACATCAAATGAGGTAAAAAAGACAGTTGAAAAGTTGGAGTTTTTTATTCTTTTGATGGCTATTTGCTTAGTTGCAGCATCTGTTATTTTCACTCTACTATTTATTCTAAACAAAGACAAAATTCCAAATTTATACAAATTTAGTGATGGTTTAGATGGTTTCTTCAAATATATCAATAATGAAGCTTCGTATAGTGGTTTGATTGATATAGATACAAAAGATGAAATTGGAAATATGTCAAAAGTTGTAAATGAAAATATCTCTAGAACTAAAAATCTAATTGAACAAGATAGAGTTTTAATTGATGATGTAAAAAGAGTTGTAAATGAGGTAAAAGAGGGGCATTTAGATAGAAGAATAGAAAAAAGCACTGTTAATCCTTCTTTGGAAGAGTTAAAAAATAGCTTCAACTATATGATAGAGATAACGAAACAAAATGTTTGTAAAGATATAAATAGATTGCTACTTTTATTAGAAGATTTTGAAAAATTAGATTTTAGAGGTAGAATAAGCGGTGATGATGGTAAAATAGTTGTTGGTATCAATAAACTAGCAGATATTATAAATCAGATTTTAAGTGAAAATAAATCAAATGGTCTAACTTTAGAAGAGAGTTCAAAAATACTTCTTTCAAATGTAAATACATTAAACCAAAGCTCAAATGCAGCAGCAGCAAGCCTAGAAGAGACAGCAGCAGCATTAGAGGAGATAACAAGTAATATAAGAAGCACAACAGAGAATATCTCAGCAATGGCAAACCTGTCTTCGAGTGTAACAAAATCAGCATCAATGGGTGAGAAACTAGCAAATGAAACAAATGTTTCAATGGATGAGATAAATGCACAAGTAACAGCAATAAATGCAGCAATAAGTGTAATAGACCAAATAGCATTCCAAACAAATATACTATCTTTGAATGCAGCAGTTGAAGCAGCAACAGCAGGAGAAGCAGGAAAAGGGTTCGCTGTAGTTGCACAAGAGGTGAGAAACCTAGCAAGTAGAAGTGCAGAAGCTGCAAGAGAGATAAAAGATATAGTAGAGAAAGCGACAATAAAAGCAAATGAAGGTAAAGAGATAGCTTCAAATATGATAAATGGTTATAAAGAGTTAAATGAAAATATCTCTCAAACAATGAACCTAATCTCAGATATACAAAATGCAAGTAAAGAGCAACTACTAGGAATAGAACAAATAAATGATACAGTAAATAGCTTGGATAGACAGACACAACAAAATGCCTCTGTTGCATCACAAGCACACGATATTGCA
>JAGOHQ010000152.1 GCA_017996075.1 Aliarcobacter sp. | reverse complement strand
ATGTTCAATAGAACATTAAATATACATGGAGAATTTAAATGAAAAAATCATTAGCAATAGCTAGTTTATTAGCTTTAGGAACATCTGCAATGGCAGTTGATGTTCAACCATATGTTGGAGCAGGTGCTGGAGTTAGTTTTGGTAAAACAGAAGTAACTGTTAATACACCAGGATATGTTTATCTTGGAGATGAATCAGAAAGAAAAAGTTCGGCATCTTTAATATTAAAAGGTGGAGCTATTTTAGATAGTTCTCATAGATTATCACTTTCTTATGCACCATCATTTCATAGTGATGCAAATGTTCATAATGTTATGGCTGGATATGATTATTTAATTCCATTAAATGATAAAAACAAATTATATGTAGGAGCTCATGCTGGTGTTTCTAGCTTCAAAGGTAAAGATGAAATAAGTGATTATAGTATGTCAGGATTTGCATATGGAGCACAAGCTGGTTATATTTATGATATTACAAAAAATATAGAGTTTGAATTTGGTTTAAATTATACAAAACATGATTTGGATAAAACTGGAACAATGAGAGCTAACAATGGTAATCCTGTGTCAGTAAAACTTGAAATGAAAGATTCAATATCTACATTTGCAGGAATTAACTACAAATTCTAATTTTAATCTTCTTTAAAATTTCGAAAAAAAAGATAAGCAGTCTCTTGCTTATCTTTTAAATGATTTATTTTTAAGTTCAAAAATATATTGACTTTTTCAACCCTCTTTGGCTAAACTTCGTATATACAAAAAAATATTTTCAAAAGGGTTTTTTATGACAGTAACTATTTCAAAATGGGGAAACTCTCAAGGCTTTAGAGTTCCAAAAGATATATTAGATAAGTTAAATTTAGCAGTTGGTGATTTGGTAAATATCTCTCAAAAAGATAATAAATTAATAATAGAACCAGCAAAAAAAGAGAAAAAATATAGTATAGATGAGCTTGTGAATAATCTACCAAAAGGTTACAAAGCTAGTGAAGAGTTTAGCTCTAAGAGTGGTTCTGAAATATGGTAAATTATATTCCAAGCAAAGGTGATATTGTAACATTAGATTTTGATCCACAAAAGGGACACGAGCAAAAAGGAAGAAGACCAGCTTTGATTTTAAGTAATAAAACTTTTAATAAAGCTTTAGGTTTAGCATTTGCTTGTCCAATTACAAGTACAAAAAGGGATTTCCCTTTTCATGTAAAAATTCAAAGCCAAAAAATTTCTGGTTTTATTATGGCTGAACAGTTAAAATCTATTGATTATAACTCAAGAAATATAAAATTTGTTGAAAAAGTAGATAAGGAGATACTAGAAGAGATTGAAGCTATAGTAGATGCAATTATAAAGTAGTTTTTAAACTATTTTTAATCTCATCAACCAAAGCTTTGATTTCATCTTTTGTTTGAATATAGTGAACTCCCACTCTAAGCCAACCTGGTCGATTTTTCATAGATACTTTTTTAAGACCCAGTAAATCATGCCCATAAGGTCCAGCACATGAACAACCAGCTCTAGTTTGAAAACCACTATTTGAAAGTTTTTCACACAATGTGTAAGGATTAAAATCTTTTATATTAAAAGATACAATACCAATATTATGGCTCTTTTTATTTCCATAAATAAGTAAGTTTTGGATACTCTTTAGCTCTTCTAATAGATATAAATATAACTCTTTCTTTCTACTTTCTATAAATTCAAAGCCTATTTCATTTCTTAACTTATATGCCAAAGCAGCTCTTATAAATTGTGTAATTGCTGGAGTTCCAGCATCTTCTCTTACTTCTATTTGTTCTTCATATATTTGATAACTTTTATTTACATATTTTACCGTTCCACCACCTGCAAAGCTTGGTGGTAAAGATGTATCTACTAAATATTTTTTAACTACCAAAATTCCACAAGATCCAACACCTCCTAAAAGTTTATGAGGAGATAAAAATAGTGCATCATAATATGATGATGAAATATTCATGTACGAACTACTTGCAGCTGCATCAAAACATACAGTTGCCTTATATTTTCTTAAAAGATTTGATATTTTTTTGTAGCAAGTTATTATTCCACTTACATTTGAAGCTATTGTAAAAGAGCCTATAATTTCACGATTTTTATTTTTTTCTAATATATTTTCTAAGTGCTCAAGGTCTATTAGACCATCTTTTCTAAGTTTCACTCTTTTAACTTGTGCTAAACTCTCTCTAAAACTAACCTCATTTGAGTGATGTTCATAAGGTCCAACAATTACCAAAGGCATAGACTTTTTATCTATTTTTAGACCTTTTTCTTTTAGCCTCTCTTTTGTTTTTGGTGGAATATAAACTCCTAAAATCTCTTGTAGTTTTTTTATAGCACCAGTTGCTCCTGAACCACAAGGTAAAATAGTAAAGCTATCATCAATTTCTAAACTTTTTTGTAAAGTTTGTCTAGCATCCTCATAATATTTAGTAGTAATTTTTGCATTACTACTCTCTTTTGAGTGAGTGTTTGCATAAGTTTCTAAAACTTCGTGGATTCTATTTTCAATTTGTCTAAAAGCAAGACCTGAGGCTGTGAAATCAAAATATTTATCTTTGTTTTTACCTATTGTGTTATATCTAAGAAAATTCAGTTTATCACTATTCTCATTTAAAAATGGTCTAAAAATATCTTTTTGCATAAAACTCTTCTTTTAAAATTATTTATAATATTTATATAAACCATAATTTTATCTTATTTATATTTTAGAACTATTTAATTTGGTTTATTAGATTTATTTTATAGTTTCCTAACTCTCTTTTTATAATATCATTTACAGTATGTTCAAAAAGTTCTGGAAGGTTTTCACTTAAAATTACTCCGCTTAACCTTTTTTTATTTAATAATGAGTAGTAAATTAAAATTCCAGCTGCAACTCCTGTTGGATAAGATACATAAGTTGAACCTGAATATGCTGTTTTTACAAGTTCTCTATATTTGTTAAAAGATAGACCAACTGATTCTATAGTACTTATTCTTTTATCATTTTGAGGATATAAAATTTCTAAATATATATCAGCAACTGCTGAAAATTCAGCATATTTGATTGTTTTTTTCTTTATATAATCTTCAACAATTTCAGGAGTTTTCATTTTTGGGACTATATTTTTTATAATTGTATTAATTGATATTTTTGAATCACTGTTTTCATAGCAATATTTATTTGAGAATAAATTTAGCTGGTATAAGTTTTTCATTAGTTCAATTTCACTTCCACCAACAAAGAGTTTTAAATTTTCAATTTGAGGAAAACTTTGTTTTAGTGATATTAACTCCTCTTGAAAAACTGGGTAAATATCGACAATATTTCTAAAATATGGAAATTTATATACTTTTGATTTTGAAAATGGTTCAATAGTTTTTGGTCTATTCTTTTTATAAAAAACTGGAGGAAATGCAAGCTCATCAATAGCTACTTTTGGTGACCACGAAAAGA
>JAGOHQ010000151.1 GCA_017996075.1 Aliarcobacter sp. | reverse complement strand
ATAATAGCATAGCAATAGATTTTATTATTGATTGTCTTACTAAAAAAAAATATGATGATTTAACTTACAGTGAGAGATTATTTGTAAATGATATCTTTGAAAATGCAACAAAAGAAGATTTAGAAGTATTAAAAAATATATATTTTATTGATATGAAAGATATTAAAGAGATTTTTCTAACTTCGCCATATAGTGATGATAAAATATTTTTAGAGATATTAAAGGAGTATAAATGCAAATAATAATTCATTAAGCTGTAAAGGGTTTTATTTTGAGTTTATGTGAATTCACAACTACTAAAAATAGATATAAATAATCTTACATCTATCGAAAAACAAAGTTTATCTAAAAAGCAACAAAGGAACTTTTGATTTTAAAATCATATTTGTTGTAAAACTTCCAAAAATTGCACTTTTAAATCTATTATGACTATATGCACCCATAGTTATAATATCGGCATTTATACTTTTTTGATAATCCAAAATTGATTCAAGTTTTTCTCCACTTAAAGATAATATTTCAGAATCTATATTTGCACTTTTAAATATGAAACTAGCTTCATTTAGAATCCTGTGAGACTCATTTTTATCACTATTTACATTTACAATGTATCTTTTTATATTTGGAAATATTGGATTTTTTAATGCAACATCAATTGATTTTTTAGCATAAAAACTCCCATCATATGCCATTAAAATTGATTTTATAGGTTTAAATTCACTATTTACAAGTAAGATTGGTATATTTAAAGTTCTTATTAGCTCCTCAACATTAGATCCAATATCTTTGCTATTTTCACCAAATAAGCCAATAATAGCAATTTTCAAATCACTTGATAACTCATCTAAAGTTTCATATAAAGTCCCATGTCTTTGAAGAGTTGTAAAGTTTGAAAAATCTTTTGATTTAACATACTCTTGCATCTGTTTTAATATAGCTTTTCCTTTTGAAATTTGCTCTTGACTTCTTTTTGCATCTTCATCTATTAGGATTTCAAGTAGTTCATCTTTTTCTCCTAAGCCAATATTTCCAGAAAAATCAACTATATTTGAAATCTTTGAATGTTCAATTACATTTAGTAAAACAAGAGGTAGATTTAGATTTTTTGCTATAAAAATTCCATAATCACAAACTGCTTTTGAAAACTCTGAGCCATCTAGGCAAACTAATACTTTATTCATTTTTAGTGTCCTTTTATTACTGTTTCTATTTCTTCAGGTTTATCATGAGCTCCAAATCTATCTATTATAGTTTTACTTGCTTCATTTTGTCCAATTACTTCAACTTTAGTTCCATTTCTTCTTAGTTTAATAACTGCTTTATCAAGTGCATAAACAGCTGATATATCCCAAAAATGAGCTCTTGTTAAATCAATTTCTACTTTATCAACAAGCTCTTTAAAATCAAATATTTTATAAAACTTATCGGCACTATTAAAAAATACTTGTCCTACAAATTTGTAAGTTTTAACACTTTTATCTTCACTATATGAAGTTTCACAATACATAAAATGAGATATTTTATTTGCAAAAAATAGTGAAGCCAAAAGAACTCCTGTAAATACACCAGCTGCTAAATTATGAGTTCCTACTGTAACAGCAACAGTTCCAAGCATTACAATATTTGTAGAAAGTGGAAGTTTTTTTAATCCTTTTATCGAACCCCAATCAAATGTTCCAATAGAGACCATAATCATAACAGCAACCAAAGCAGCCATTGGGATAATAGAGATAATATCACTTAAAAAAACAACCATTATAAGCAAGAAAAAACCAGCTATAAAAGTAGATAATCTTCCTCTACCACCTGATTTTATATTTATTATAGATTGTCCAATCATAGCACATCCTGCCATTCCACCCATAAGTCCTGATGCAATATTCGCAACTCCTTGACCTTTACATTCTCTATTATTATCACTTGTAGTATCTGTTAAATCATCAACAATAGTTGAAGTCATAAGTGATTCAAGAAGTCCTACAATTGCTAAAGAGATAGAATAAGGTAAAATTATCCATAATGTTTCAAAATTTAAAGGAATATCAGGAAATAAAAATATTGGTAAAGTATCAGGAAGTTGTCCCATATCTCCAACCGTTCTTACATCAATTCCCATAAAAAACACAACAAGTGTTAAAACCACAATAGTTACAAGTGGTGATGGAAGCATTTTCCCAATTTTTGGAATATATGGGAAAAGATAGATTATTCCAAGACCTGCAAGAGTTAAAGCATACACATGCCAAGTTACATTTGTAAGTTCAGGCAATTGAGCCATAAATATTAAAATTGCCAAAGCATTTACAAATCCTATAACAACAGCTCTAGGAACAAAACTCATAAATCTTCCTAGTTGTAAATATCCAGCTACTATTTGTAATACTCCTGTTAAAAGTGTTGCTGCTAAAAGATATTGAAGTCCATGTTCTTTTACAAGTGTAACCATTAACAAAGCCATTGCTCCTGTTGCTGCACTTATCATTCCAGGACGTCCCCCTACAAATGAAATAACAACAGCTATACAAAAAGAGGCATATAATCCAACTTTTGGGTCAACTCCTGCAATAATTGAAAAAGCTATTGCTTCAGGTATTAATGCAAGTGCTACAACAAGACCTGATAAAATATCACCTCTTATATTTCCAAACCATTCATCTTTTTTAAAATATGTTTTTACCACCTATTTCCTTGTTAGTTTTATTTTTTGTTTAGTTGATATTTTTTAAAAATAACATAAACTAAATTAAATATTTTAATCAACTTCTTATTTGCTTGTAGCAATAAATTCAACAATATCTTCAACATTTAGCAATTTTCCAGCTGATTTAACAACTCCATCAACAACCAAAGCTGGAGTACTCATAACTCCATAATTCATAATTTCAACTATATCTTCTACTTTTTTTACTTCGTGAAATCCACCAACTTTTGCAACTGCTTTTTTTACAGCTTCTTCCAAAGCTTTACATTTTGAACAACCTGTTCCTAAAATCTCTATTTTCATTTTTTTATCCTACTAAATAATTTAATAAATACCCTACTATGAGTATTGAAAAACCAACTATACTAAAAAATATTGCTATTAATTTTACAGATAATATTCTTTTTAAAATCATAGCTTCTGGAAGGCTTAGAGCAACAACTGCCATCATAAAAGATATAGCTGTTCCTATTAAAACACCTTTTTGTGTTAAAACCTCAATAATTGGTAAAACTCCCAATTCATTTGAGTACATAGGAATTCCAGCAAGAACTGCAATTATTGGAGCATACCAAACATCTCCACCTGCATATTTTGCGATAAAATCAGCAGGAATATATCCATGAATAAATGCACCAACTCCAACTCCAATTATAATATATAAATATATTTTTTTGAATATATCAAAAGAGTAAATCAAAGACTCTTTAGCTCTATGTTTAAATAGAGTTTTATCATCTGTATAACTTATATTAT
>JAGOHQ010000150.1 GCA_017996075.1 Aliarcobacter sp. | reverse complement strand
AAAGATAGAAGTTTTGATTTTAGTGGTGATAAATTAGATATCTCTTTAGAAATTTTAAATAGATTTGAAAAAGAGTTTACAAATGAGTAGTTCAAATCCCCCATCTCATATTGCAATTATTATGGATGGAAATGGAAGATGGGCAAAACAAAGAGATCTTAAAAGAACAGCTGGTCATGAAGAAGGTGCTAGAGTTGTTCGAAATATTACAAAACATTGTGCAAAAATAGGGGTTAAATACCTTACTTTATATGCTTTTTCTACTGAAAACTGGACAAGACCAAAACTTGAAGTTGAATATCTTATGAAACTTTTAGAAAAATATTTAAAAAATGAACTAGAAACATTTATACAAAATAGTATTAGGTTTAAAGCTATTGGTGATTTAAGTAAGTTTTCAAAAAGTTTGCAAAAAACTATAAAAGGTATTGAAGAAAAAACATCAAAAAACTCAGGACTTACTCAGGTTTTAGCACTAAATTATGGTTCAAAAGATGAGATAATTAGAGCTATAAAAAGATTAAATGAGAAAAAACTTGAAATAAATGAGAAAAACTTCGAATCATGTCTT
The DNA here is from genome assembly GCA_017996075.1 of Aliarcobacter sp. Classification (GTDB taxonomy): domain Bacteria; phylum Campylobacterota; class Campylobacteria; order Campylobacterales; family Arcobacteraceae; genus Aliarcobacter. The sequence goes on along the minus strand of JAGOHQ010000150.1, from coordinate 2,912 downwards.
GATACAGCAGGATTTGGGGATGTTGATTTGCTTATACGAACAAGTGGAGAGATTAGACTTTCAAACTATTTATTGTGGCAAAATGCTTATTCTGAGATGTTTTTTACACAAACACTTTGGCCAGATTTTAGTGTTAAAGAGCTAGATGATATAATAGAAGATTTTAATAAAAGGCAAAGAAGATTTGGTGGAGTTTAGTATTTTTCAAACTGTACTTTTTACACTATTTTTGATAAATTTAGTGGTTTTATCATTGTATGATTTTAAGTATAAAGCTGTTCCTGATTATCTTCTGTTGTTTGCATTGTTTTCATCTTTTTTTATTACAAAGTTTGATATTTTTGAAGCATTGCAAAGTGCATTTATAATTTCTGGAGCTTTTGTAATATTAAATTTTTTGGTTACTTTTTATATACAAAATATAAAATCAAGATTTTTAAAAGATGAGAGTTTAAAGACTCAAACAGCACTAGGAGAGGGAGATATTCCTTTGATTGCATCTTTTGGTGTTATTTTAGGAGTTTATAATACATTTATTGCAATATTTTTAAGTGCAATTGTAGCTATGTTTTATGCAATCTATTTAAAAAATAGAAAAAATGAAATTGAAATACCTTTTATTCCATTTCTAGTTTTTGGTTTTTTATTGGAGTACTTTTTTAATTTATCAAATATTTTTAAGGATTTTTATTGAGATTAAGTAACTATTTACATTCACAATTAGCTATTAGCTTTTTTCCTATATTTTTAGGACTTTTTTTTATAACTTCTGTTGTTTTTTTGGTTAAAATTGCAAGTCTTACTTCTGTGATTACAATGACATCTTTTGAACTTTTAAAACTTTATATCTATTCAATTCCGCAAGTTGTATTTTATACATTACCAATATCTTTTTTTATATCATTAACAATTTGTTTGTCAAAATTATCAAGCGAATACGAAATGGTTGTTATTACATCTTATGGATTAAATCCACTAAATATAATTAAAATTTTCTTGCCTTTAACAACTATATTAACTATTTTTTTACTCGTAATATCTTTAGGTCTTATTCCAAAAACAAAATATTTAACAAAAACTTTCTCTGAAATTAAGAAAAAAGAGGCAAGTTTTAATATAAAAGAGAGTGAATTTGGACAAAAATTTGGTGATTGGTTAATTTATATAAATGGGAAAGATGAAAAAGTTTATAAAGAAGTTACACTTTTTAAAAGTGAAAAAAATTCAGAAAATTTTATAGTAAGCGATGAAGCTATACTTGAAAATGAAAAAGGTCATTTGAGTTTTAAATTAATAAATGGAAAAGTTTTTGCAATTGATGATAAAGAGCTTAGCCAAATTGATTATAAAGAGATGTATATAAATGATTCAGTTGCAAATGCTGATATTGTAAATTTTGATACATCTTATAAATTTTGGAAAGATAATTTGAAAAAAGATAGAGATATTGATGATTTCTCATTTTTCATTTTATCATCTATCTTTCCGTTAATATCTCTATTTTTAGTTATAGTTTTTGGTTATTTTAATCCAAGATATGAAAAAAATAGGGCTGTTGCATACTCTGTTTTAGCAGTTGTTATCTATTTTGTATTGATTAAATATATTGGTGAGAGATTATTCTTACACTCTTTGTATATAATCCCAACTATTTGGATAGTTGCAAGTTATATTTTATATTCTAAAACTACAAAAAAAGAGTATTAAATTTGAATTTAAAGTTTGAAATTGCTTATGATGGAAGCACTTTTTTTGGCAGTCAAAAGCAAGCAAATAAAAACACAGTTGAAGATGAACTTTTAAAAGCTTTTAAAAATATAAATATTGATACAAAGATAGTTTTAAGTGGAAGAACAGATAGAGATGTTCACGCTACTGGTCAAGTTTTTAACTCTTTTATTCCAGATTATTGGGAAGATTTAGAAAAACTAAAAGAGATTTTAAATAATAAACTTTCAAGAGCAGTTAAAATAAAAAAAATATCAAAAGTTAATGATAATTTTCACGCAAGATTTAGTGCAAAAAAGAGAGTTTATAGATATATAATAAGTTCAAAGCAAACAACTCCTTTTAATGATAAATTTGTAACTTATGTAAAAAATATAGATGAAGATCTTTTAAAAAAGGCTATAAAAGAGTTTGTTGGAGTTTATGATTTTAAATATTTTCATAAAACAGGAAGTGACAAAGAGAATACAAAAAGAGAGATTTTTGATGCAAAATTTTATAAGTATAAAGATATTTATGTTTTTAAATTTTGTGCAAACTCTTATTTAAGAAGCCAAATACGACTTATGGTAGGATTTTTAATAGCAATTAATAATAAAAAGCTAACAATAGAAGATTTGAAAAAACAATTAAACTGTGAAGAAAATATATTTAAAACACCAATTAGTCCAAATGGTTTATACCTATCTAGGATTTTTTATAAATGAGAAAATTGATTTTTTTAACTATATTAATCTCTCTATTTTTTACAAATAGTTTTGCTTATGAATTTACATTAAATTCAAAAGATAAAAATTTAATAAATAACTCAAAACAAAAAAGTGCTATTTTAAAAAGATTAGAAAAATATAGTGAGTTTAAAAAAGAGACAAAAAATCTTAATATTGATAAAAAACTAGGGAAAGTAAACTTTTTTATAAACAAGACTTTACCTGAATTTGATAGTCAAAGTGTTGGAATAGATGATTATTGGATGACACCCAAAGAGTTTTTTATTAAAGGTTTTGGAGATTGTGAAGATTATGCAATAGCAAAATATTTTACACTTTTGGAACTAGGAGTAAAAAAAGAGAGTTTATATTTAGCAATTGTAAATGTAAAAGCTAGTGCTGGAACTCATATGGTTTTATTATATGTTGAAAATAAAAACTCCTCTCCACTAGTTCTAGATAATCTTAGTTTCA
>JAGOHQ010000149.1 GCA_017996075.1 Aliarcobacter sp. | reverse complement strand
GGCTTATGATGAGTGTTGGTATTTTGGTATCGTTAGTTTTAACTTTTATATATTTTCCAATCTTTTTAATACTTATTGGAAAAAGAAATGAAGTTGAAAAAAAAGAGAAAATAACATCTTTTATACCAAAATTACCAAATATTATAATTAATCGTGGAAAAATTATAATTACTTTGGCAATTTTAACTACAATTTTTTCTATTGTTGGAAGTTCAAAAATATTTGTTGAGAACTCTTTTATAAACTATTTTAAATCAAATACCGAAATTTACAAAGGTATGAAAGTAATTGATGAAAACCTAGGAGGTACAACTCCGCTTGATGTTATTATAAAATTTAAAGAAGATAAAAATATAGTAAAAATAGAAGAAAATAGTGATTTTGATAATTTTGAAAACGAGTTTATATTAAAAAATGATGATAAACAATACTGGTTTTCTCAAGATAAAATGGAGTTAATAACAAAAATACATGACTATCTTGATAATATTCCTGAAGTTGGAAAAGTTCAATCCTTAGCAACTTTACTTAAGATTGGAAAAACTTTAAATGATAATAAAGATTTAGATGGAATAACTCTAGCACTTATTTACAATCAGCTTCCAGAAGATTATAAAAAGCTCATTTTAAGCCCTTTTGTAAATATTGAAGCAAATGAAGCTAGAGTTAGTATGAGAATAATCGATTCAAATGATGAGTTAAGAAGAAATGAGCTTATCAAAAAAATTAATAAAGATTTAGAAGATATTATCACAAACAAAGATACAACTTTTAGACTTACAAATCTTATGATTTTGTACAACAATATGCTTCAATCGCTATTTGAGTCTCAAATTTCAACTGCTGGAGCTTCTATTTTTATTTTAGGTATTATGTTTTTAATACTTTTTAAAAATATAAAAATGGCTTTAATAGCTTTAATTACAAATCTAATTCCTATTTCTCTTGTTTTTGGGATTATGGGTTGGCTTAAAATACCACTAGATATAATGACAATTACAATTGCAGCTATTGCTTTAGGAATTGCTGTTGATGATACTATTCATTTTATGCATAGATTTGATTTTGAGTACAAACAAAGTCATGGAAACTATGAAGTAGCAATAATTAAAGCAATAAATACAGTTGGTCATCCTATGTATCATACGACTATTATTGTTGTTATTGGATTCTCAATTTTAATGCTTTCAAATCTAGTTCCAACTATATATTTTGGGCTTTTAACAGCAGTTGTAATGATTAGTGTTTTAATAGCAAATCTTATTTTACTTCCAAGATTGATATTTATATTTAAACCATTTAAAACAAAGAATTAGGAGAATTAATTTATGAATGTAGCAATTTATTGTGGTTCTGCTTTTGGAAATAGTAAAATATATGAAGAAAAAACTATAGAACTTGCAGAAAAATTATATATAAACAATATAAATATTGTTTATGGTGGTTCAAAACAAGGATTAATGGGAATTGTCTCAAATAAATCTTTAAGTTTAGGAAATAAAGTCACAGGTGTAATCACTTTTGATTTAGTTGGAAAAGAGCTTGAAAATACAAATATTTCAAAAATCTACAAAGTAGAAAGTATGAAAGAGAGAAAAGCAAAGATGGAGGAGCTAAGTGATGCTTTTATAGCACTTCCTGGTGGTTATGGAACATTTGAAGAGATTATTGATGTAATTGCATCTTCACAAATTGGCTATCATAAGAAACCTTGCGCTTTTGTAAACATAAATGGATATTATGATAAATTAATTGAGTTTTTCTACTCTTGTTCAAACAGTGGTTTTATGGATAGAAGATTTGTTGATATGTTGATTGTTAGTGATAATATTGATGAAATTATAGAAAAAATAAAAAATTATGAAGCTCCAAAAGCAAAATGGGATAAATAAGATAAAATTGCTCTTATTTACTATCTATTAATTTTGTATTTATAAGAGGTTAATGATGAATTTATATAATTCTTTCGTAAGTTAATTAATTTTAACTTTTTCTCCTCCTATAAAACAAAAGGAAGCTTTAAACAGCTTCCTTTTTTTATTCTCTTTTTTAAAGGTTACAAATGAAAGATTTAAAAAAATATATTCTTTTTGATAATGATGGTGTTTTGGTTGAAACTGAAAAATGGTACTTTGAAGCAAATAAAAAATCTCTTGCTCTTTTAGGATTAAATCTTGAGATGGATTTTTACCAAAATATTATGGTCAAAGGTGGAAGTTCTTTTGAACTAGCACTTCTTCACAATATTGAAAAAGATATTATAGAAAAACATAGAAATATAAGAGATGGTTTTTATCAAGAGTTTTTACAAACAAAAGATATAAATATACCAAAAGTAAAAGATATTTTAAAAAATCTATCAAAAAAATATAAAATGGCAATAATAACAACTTCAAGAAGAGTTGATTTTGAGCTAATTCACAAAAATAGAGGAATTACTGATTTTATGGATTTCGTACTTTGTGTTGAAGATTATACAAAAGCAAAACCAAATCCAGAACCATATCTAAAAGGTTTAGAAAGATTTTGTTCAAAACCTTTCGAAGCGATAGTTGTGGAAGATTCTCAAAGAGGTTTAGAGAGTGCAAAAAGAGCAAATATTGATTGTATTGTTGTAAAAAATGAGTTTACAAAAAATCAAGATTTTACAAAAGCTGATTTTTTTATAAATAAGCTAGATGATCTTGAAAAACTTCTATAAATTACTCTCCAAATAATTTTGATTTAAAACCTTTTATAAATTCTACTGATTTATCTTTATCCATATCCTCTTTTTTATCTGTAAGGTAGTATAAAAAACTACCCGTTTTAATTTTTCCAACAATCATTAAAGAGAGTAAAATAATAAATATAGGAATCAAAATATAAATAAGCAATTTTGTTTTTCTATTCATCTTATTTTTTGGTTTAAAAAATTGTCTCTCTATTTGAATTTTTAAATCTTGAAGTATATTTGTAGGAAGATTATTTATAGAAAATAGTTCTGCTCTTTCATCTGTTTGGCTTTGTAGCTTTTTTATTTCATTTTCATTTAAAGTAGTCAAGAAATATACAATCTCTATACCACTTGATGATATTTCACTATCTAGCTCTATCCAATTTGAAATATTTACACCCAACTCCTCTTGACATTTTTTTATTATTGTTTCAAGTGGAGTTGTATTTAATTCAACTTTTCCACCTATTCCATTGTATAATCCTTTTTGCCAGTCTGGATTATTCTTTTTAATAATAATATCTCTTTATTATCAGTTATTATGCCTACAACTACTCTCATTTAGACTCTTTGTATTTAAAATTTTTCTATAGTTTTAAGAAAAAATAAAAAGATAATTTTTTTGTATTGTGACATATTAAAATATAATTAAGATTAAAAAAACTTATTTTAAGAAGAATTTAAACTATTATTTTTAGTTTTAAACAAAAAAAAGAGTTTTTATCTATTTTTTATTATATTTTCAGCCTTATTTATAAGTTTTTTCTTATGCAAAAGCTCAGTT
>JAGOHQ010000008.1 GCA_017996075.1 Aliarcobacter sp. | reverse complement strand
GTCTAACTCTCTCTCTTGTAACAGAAAGTTCTTTTCCAATCTCTTCAAGAGTTCTATCGCTAGCATCATCCATAAGACCAAATCTCATTCTTATAACTGCTTGTTCTCTTTCGTTTAATTGTCCAAGAATTTGGTCAATTTGACCTTGTAAATCCTCTTTCATAATGTTATCAATTGGTGTTGGAGCTTTTTCATCTGGTACAAAATCTCCAAATTTACCATCATCATCACTTCCTATTGGAGCTTCTAAAGATACAGGCTCTTTTGTGATTTTTATTACTTGTTTTACTTTATCAACTGGTAATCCAACTTCTTTTGCAATCTCTTCAACATCTGGCTCTTTACCATTTTCTTGAATACCTTTTCTAATAATTTTATTTATTCTATTAATAGTTTCAATCATATGAATAGGAATTCTAATCGTTCTTGCTTGATCTGCAATTGCTCTACTTATTGCTTGTCTAATCCACCAAGTTGCATATGTAGAGAATTTATAACCTTTTTTATACTCAAATTTATCAACAGCCTTCATAAGACCAATATTTCCCTCTTGAATTAAATCCAAGAAAGCTAAACCTCTATTTGTGTATCTTTTTGCAATAGAAACAACAAGTCTAAGATTTGATTTTGCCATTCTGTCTTTTGAAGTATCTGTTATTTTTTTACCTCTTTTTATCTGCTCTAAAACAGCTTTTAGCTCTTCAGGTGTTAAATCAAAACCATCTTTACTAGCTTCTGCTGTTTGGAAAAGTTTTTTTATCTCCATATATGTTGAAACCATTGTAGCTTCAGGAACCATTGAAGTTATTTGAGCTTTTGATAAATTGATTATATTATCTAAAATCTTTTGGTGATTCTTTTGTAAAGTTTCATTAAAAAGTGGTAATTTATACTCTAATCTTTTTAATTCACTATCAAAACCAACATCAGATTTTAAAGATGTTTCCATAGCTTTTACTATTTCAGTTATTAATTTTGAAGTAGGTCCTAAGTCAAGAAGGGCATCTTTTAATAATCTCTTTTTAAATGCAACTGCTAAATCAAAAGTCATAACATCAACTTCATCATTAGATTTAGCTACTTCTTTTGCTTGAAATTTTAGCCACTCTTTTTTTGTTTTTTCAAGATTTTTGAATGCTTCTATGATTGTTTGAGCTCTTTTATCTAGTTTTTTCTGTTTTGCACCAGATAATTTTTTCTCATCATCTTCTACATCAGCAGATAAATCATCTTCATAATCTTCAACTTCTTCCTCTTCTTCCTCTTCTTCTGTATCATCATCAAAGTTTTTGAATAGCTCTTTTACTTTTCTCTCTCTATTTACAAGAGGTTCTTTGTATTCTAAAATAAAGTCTATTAGATAAGGAACATAACAAATAGCATCAAGGATGATATCCTCTCCCATCTCTATTCTTTTTGATATTTCAATCTCTTCATCTTTTGTTAAAAGTGGAATTTGTCCCATTTCTCTTAAATACATTCTTACGGGTGAATCAGATCTTGACCACTCTAAAAGCTCTTTGTTTTTTAGTAAGTCAAACTCATCATCTTCTGCTTCGATTAGTTTTTCTCTTTGCTCTTTTCTTTTTTTAGCCTCTTCATCGTTTAGAAGTTTTGCTTGTTCTTGAGAACTTATAACTTTTACATTATATAGCTGAACAAGAGCAAGAATTTTTTTAATTGTTGCACCTGTTGGAGCTTTTGGGAAAATTTTTATAATTTTCTCATAAGTTAATATTGAGTCTTTATACTCTTTGATTAACTGCTCGATAGTTTTATTTATATCTTTTGTACTCATTGTTTTAGGAAATCCTCCTTTTTAAATAGTCGTGCATTATACCCAAATTATTTAAAGATAGGATTATAATGAACTATATTGAATAGTGTTTAAACAAAGTTTACTAAAAGTTAGGATAAAATTTTTACTTAATATTTAACGGTTAATAAAAATAAGGAATTAGGCATGAGTAAAATCACAGGTAAAGTTTGGAATTTTGGTGCAAATATTGATACGGATGTTATTATAGCTGCAAGATATTTAAATAGTTCAGATCCAGAACATTTGGCAAAATATGTTATGGAAGATGCAGATCCTGAGTTTCCAAAGAAACTAAAAAAAGGTGATATTATAGTTGCTGGTGAAAATTTTGGATGTGGTTCAAGTAGAGAACATGCTCCAATTGCTCTAAAAGCTGCTGGAGTTGCTGCTGTTGTAGCTCCTTCTTTTGCTAGAATTTTTTATAGAAATGCTTTTAATATGGGATTGCCAATATTTGAATTACCAGAATCTTTAGAGATAAAAGAGGGTGAAGAGATTAGTATTGATTTAGATAATGGAGAGATTACAAACAATACAACTAAAAAAACTTATAAATTTATACCAATTCCTCCGTTTATGCAAGAGCTAATCTCAAGTGGTGGATTAATTAACTATGCAAAAGATGAAATGGGAAGAGGAAATAAATAATGAAAAATTACAATATTTCAATAATTAAAGGTGATGGAATAGGCCCTGAAATAGTTGATGAGGCTATTAAAGTTTTAAATGCAGTTTCAAAAAAATGTGATTTTACACTTTCATATAAAGAGTATTTAATGGGTGGAATTGCAATTGATACAACAGGTGTTCCTCTTCCAGATGAAACTGTTGAAGGTGTTTTAGCTAGCGATGCTTGTTTATTTGGTGCAATTGGTGGAGCAAAATGGGATACTCTTCCAAGAGATTTAAGACCAGAAACTGGGCTTTTAAATTTTAGAGAGAAAATGGGTGTTTATGCAAATTTAAGACCAGCTATCGTTTATGATGAGCTTTTAAATGCTTCAACTTTAAAGCCAGAAGTTATAAAAGGTTGTGACATTATGGTAGTACGTGAGCTTATTGGTGGTATCTATTTTGGAAAACCTAGAGAAAATGATGGATTTAAAGCTTTTAATACAATGGTATATACAAAACCTGAGATTATAAGAATTGGAAAAACTGCTTTTGAGCTTGCACAAAAAAGAGATAAAAGAGTTTGCTCTGTTGATAAAGCAAATGTTTTAGAAGTTTCTCAACTTTGGAGAGATACTATGAATGAACTTTCACGTGAGTATCCAGATGTTGAATTAACTCATATGTATGTTGATAATGCTGCTATGCAGCTAGTTCGAAATCCAAAACAGTTTGATGTAATTGTTACTGGAAATATTTTTGGAGATATTTTAAGTGATACAGCATCTATGGTTGTTGGTTCTATTGGGCTTCTTCCTAGTGCATCAACAGGTGATAAAACTGCAATTTATGAACCAATTCATGGTTCTGCTCCAGATATTGCAGGGCTAGGAATTGCAAATCCAATAGCTACTATTTTAAGTGCTGCTATGATGTTAAAATATACTTTAAATGAACAAAAAGCTTCAGATTTAATAGAAAAAGCAATAAAAGATGCTTTAAAAGATGGATATAGAACAAAAGACTTAGCTGCTTTTGATGCTAAAGAAGTATTAAATTGTGTTGCTATGGGTGATAAAATAGTAGAATATATAAATAACTAAGGTATGAAATGAGTGGAAAAAAGTATAGGCTAGTAACACGAAGTGATATGGATGGACTTGTTTGCGGTACATTGCTTAAATATCTTGATATTATAGATGAAATTACTTTTGTTCACCCAAAAGATATGCAAGATGGATTGATTGAGATAACAAACAATGATATAACAACTAATCTTCCTTATGTAGATGGAGTTTATTTAGCATTTGATCATCACTTTAGTGAAACATTAAGAAATGATAAAAAAGATAATCATATTATAAATCCAGATGCTCCAAGTGCTGCTCAGGTTGTTTATGATTATTATGATGGAGATGAAGTTTTCCCTGGATATTTTACATCTATGATGCAAGGAGCAAATAAAGCAGATAGTGCAAATTTTCTATACGAAGATATTGTAAGACCAAGAGCTTGGACACTATTAAGTTTTTTAATGGATAGTAGAACTGGACTTGGAAGATTTAAAAATTTTAGAATATCAAACTACCAACTAATGATGGATTTAATTCATTATTGCGCGAGACATAATATTGATGAAATATTAGAACTTCCAGATGTAAAAGAGAGAGTTGACCTATATTTTCAATATGAAGAGGAATTTAAAGAGCAACTTAGAAAATGTACAAAAGTTTATAATAACTTAGTAATAATAGATTACAGAGATGAAGAGATTATTTATCCTGGAAATAGATTTATGGTTTATACACTTTTCCCTGAGCAAAATATATCTATTCATATTTTTTATGCAAAAGATAAAGATAAGATTGTATACAGTACTGGAAAATCTATTACAAACAAAACTTCTAAAACAAATATTGGTGAACTAATGCTTAAATATGGTGGTGGTGGACACGAAAATGCTGGAGCTTGTCAAATTTATAAAGAAGAATCAGAAAAAGTTCTAAAAGAGTTAATAGAAAAAATCAACCAAGATGGTTGATTTTTTTAAAAAAAGAGCTAAAAATCTTTTTTTAACTTATCTATAAAAATTTCAAAAGATGGTAAATCTAAGTTTGCCTCTCTTTGCTTTTTTCCCCACATTGGTTCTGGAAAAAAGCTATCCTCTTTAAATCTTGCCATAATATGAAAATGTAAATGAGGAACATAGTTTCCAAAAGATGCAATATTTATTTTCTCTGGATTATAGTATTCAATCATTTTTTTCTCTATAATATCTAGATATTTCCAAATTTCTTGTTTTGTTTCATTATCGCATTGTGAAAACTCTTTAACATTTTTATTTGTAAAAATTTTTAACCAAGGTATTTCGCTATTTTCTATCTCTATATTTATTAAATTGTTTTTAAATATTTGCATATTTTCTCCTAATATTTATATTCTTGAAAATTATATCATATTAAACAAGCCTTAAGTAATAATTAAATATAATGCAGTTCCATTTTTTCAACCATGAAAGAAGTTTTTGTAAAATTAATCAATTAAATTTGTATTTTATAGAGAGTTGGAAAAGTTTTATTTTAGATTTTTCCTGTTGAAAATTGGAAAAACACAAACAAAGAAGGACGAGACTTATGAAAGTAAGAGCTTCAGTTAAAAAAATGTGTGATAAATGTAAAGTTATCAAAAGAAGAGGTATCGTAAGAGTAATCTGCGAAAACAAAAAACATAAACAAAGACAAGGATAAGACACATGGCAAGAATCGCGGGTGTTGATTTACCAAACAAAAAAAGAATGGAGTATGCTTTAACATACATCTTTGGAATTGGGTTACACCATTCAAGACTAATTTTAACTGCTACTGGAGTTGATTTCAACAAAAGAGCATTTGAATTAACAGAAGATGAGGCTGCTTTAATTAGAAAAGAGATTCAAGAAAACTACTTAGTAGAAGGGGATCTTAGAAAAAAAGTTGCTATGGATATTAAGTCTTTAATGGATTTAGGTTCATATAGAGGATTAAGACACAGAAAAGGTTTACCTTGTAGAGGGCAAAAGACTAAAACTAATGCAAGAACAAGAAAAGGTAAAAAGAAAACTATTGGTGCAGCAAGTAAATAAGGATAGATAATGGCAAAAAGAAAAGTTACTAGAAAAAAAATTGTAAGAAAAAATATTGCTGACGGTATCGTTCATATAGCTGCAAGTTTTAATAATACAATGGTTACAGTTACAGATAACATGGGAAATGCAATAGCATGGTCAAGTGCTGGAAACTTAGGGTTCAAGGGTTCTAAAAAATCAACTCCATTTGCTGCTCAAGCTGCAGTTGAAGATGCTATGGCAAAAGCAATGGAACATGGAATTAAAAATGTAGGAATTAAAATTCAAGGTCCTGGTTCTGGAAGAGATACTGCTGTTAAATCAGTTGGTGCTATTAACGGGATTAGAGTTACTTGGTTAAAAGATGTTACACCATTAGCACACAATGGTTGTAGACCTCCTAAAAGAAGAAGAGTGTAAGGAGTAAAATATGGCAAGATATAGAGGACCAGTAGAAAAAATCGAAAGAAGACTTGAAGCAGACCTTGGTTTAAAAGGTGAGAGAAGACTTTCAGGTAAAAGTGCTTTAGAAAAAAGACCATTTGCTCCAGGACAACATGGACAAAGAAGAACTAAAATTTCTGAGTATGGATTACAATTAAGAGAAAAACAAAAAGTTAAATTTATGTATGGTATTTCTGAAAAACAATTCAGTAACTACTTCAAAGAAGCAGTTAGAAGAGAAGGAAATACAGGAACAATTTTAATTACTCTAATTGAACAAAGATTAGACAATGTTGTTTATAGAATGGGATTTGCTACAACTAGAGCATTTGCTAGACAAATAACAACTCATGGACATGTTTTAGTAGATGGTAAAAAAGTTGATATTCCATCATACATAGTAAAACCTGGACAAAAAATTGAGATTAGAGAAAAATCTAAAAATAATCCACAAATCAAAAGAGCTATCGAGCTTACAAATCAAACAGGTATGGTTGATTGGGTAAATGTGGATAAAGATAAAGTATTTGGAATTTTCACAAGAATACCTGCTAGAGAAGAGATAGTTATTCCGGTTGAAGAGAGATTAATTGTTGAGTTATACTCTAAATAAAAAATAAAAGGTAGCCAATGAAAAAGTTTGCAGAAACTCCGTTTTTACCAACTGAAGTTGAAATTGAGGCTATTAGTGCTAATGAAGCTAAAATTACAGCTTATCCATTTGAAGATGGATTTGCGATAACTTTAGCTCATCCGTTAAGAAGATTACTTTTAAGTTCATCTGTTGGTTATGCACCAATTGCTGTTAAAATTGAAAGCGTAACTCATGAGTTTGACTCATTAAGAGGAATGCTTGAAGATGTTGCTATGTTTGTTATAAATCTTAAAAATATGAGATTTAAAATAAATGGTGATAAAAATCAGGTTTCTGTTGAGTACTCTTTTAACGGGCCTAGAGATATTAAAGGTGAAGATTTAATTAACTCTGAAGTTGATGTTGTATCAACAGATGAGCATTTAGCAACTATAAATAGTGATTGTAATTTAAATTTTACAGTTATTATTCAAAAAGGTATTGGATATATGCCATCTGAAGATATTAGAGATATCGTTGGATCTGATTTCATACCAATTGACGCTTTCTTTACTCCAGTTAGAAAAGTTGTTTATAGTATTGAAAAAATGTTGGTTGAAGATAATCCAAACTTTGAAAAAGCTGTATTTAATGTACTTACAAATGGACAAATTAGTCCAATTACTGCATTTAAAGAAGCTGTTAGTGTTATGTATTCACAAATGTCAGTATTTAATAAAGTTTTTGATTTATCAGAAGTATCAATTAGTGATACAAGTGATGATAATGTTGAGCTTAAAGATTTAGTTGTAAAAATCGAAGATTTAAACTTAACTGCTAGAAGCTACAATGCTTTAGATAGAAATGGAATTAAATATTTAGGTGAGTTAGTACTTATGAGTGAAGTTGAAGTTAAAAATATCAAAAACCTTGGAACAAAATCTTATAATGAAATAGCTGAAAAGTTAGAGTCATTAGGTTATCCAGTTGAAAATACACTTCCAGAAAATATTGCTTCTTCTTTAAGAAGAAAATTAGAGCAATTAAAAGCATAAATTAAGGGTTTAATATGAGACATAAGCACGGTTATAGAAAGTTAAATAGAACTTCTGCTCATAGAAAAGCATTGTTAAAAAATTTAGCAATTGCAATTATTGAGAGAGAAAAAATTGAAACAACTGTTCCAAAAGCAAAAGAACTAAAAAGATATATTGAGAAATTAGTAACATCTGCTAGAAATGCTGATTTAAATACACATAGATATGTATTTGCTGCACTACAAAGCAAAGAAGCTACTAAAAAATTAATAAATGAAATAGCACCAAAATACGAAGGTAGAAATGGTGGGTATACATCTATTATTAAAACAAGAATAAGAAAAGGTGATGCTACTCCAATGGCATTTATCTCTTTCATTTAATCTTTCAAGGGATAGGAAACTATCCCTTTTTTTATTTCAAAAGACTATTATTTCCCCAAAAAGTAACCTTACAAAATCCACTTACACTTTTTTTAAACAAAATTTAGATAAAATCAGGCGTTTATTATACCTAGAAATCTTAGGAGAAGCAGTTTATGACTTTAAAAGAAGCACTCAAATTAAGTAGTGAAGATATAGAAAAATTAAAAGATGATTTAAAAATAAAAATAAAAAATAGTAATGTTGGCGCTTATATTGAGCAGTTAAAAAATAAAGATATTTATAGTTATGGAAATGGAATTCCAATAGCTATTAAAAACAATATAAATGTTAAAAATTGGGAACTTGATTGTTCTAGTAATATTTTAAAAGGTTATATTTCTCCTTTTAATGCAACTGTTATCGAAAAATTAGAAAGTTCAGGATTAAGTCCTTTTGGATTTACAAATATGGATGAGTTTGCAATGGGAAGCTCTACAGAGAGTTCAGCTCATGGAAAAACTTTAAATCCTGTTGATAATTCAAGAATTCCAGGTGGAAGTAGTGGTGGAAGTGCAGCTGCTGTTGCTGCAGGAATTGCTATTGCAGCTTTGGGAACAGATACAGGTGGAAGTATTAGACAACCAGCGGCTTATTGTGGTGTTGTTGGAATGAAACCAACTTATGGAAGAGTTTCAAGATATGGAATAGTTGCTTACTCGTCTTCTTTAGATCAATGTGGACCAATTACTCAAAATGTTGAAGATGCTGCGATTTTATATGACATAATTGCTGGATATGATGAAAAAGACTCTACTAGTGCAAATATTGATTATAAAAAAGTTACTCCAAATTTAGATAGTAATAAAAAATTTACAATTACAGTTATTGATAACTTTGTCACTCAAGCTTCTAGTGAAATACAAACTGCATTTAATAAAACAGTTGAACTTTTAAAAGAGCAAGGACACAAAATTGTTCATGCAAATATGATAGACACAAATAAAATAATTTCAACATATTATATTATTGCAGCAGCAGAAGCAAGTGCAAATTTAGCTAGATTTGATGGTGTTAGATATGGTGCAAGAAAAGGTGATGGAAACCTAAAAGATATGTATGTAGATACAAAAACTCAAGGTTTTGGATATGAAGTTAAAAAAAGAATTATGCTAGGTTCTTTTGTATTAAGTTCAGGATATTATGATGCTTACTATATACAAGCTCAAAAAGTAAGAAGTCTTATAAAAGCTGAATTTGATAAAATTTTTGAAAATTCTGATTTAATTTTATCTCCAGTTGCTCCAACTACTGCTCCAAAATTTGGCTCATACTCAAATGCTTTAGAGATGTATTTAGCAGATATATATACGATTGGTGTAAACTTAGCAGGGCTTCCAGCTATTAGTTTACCTGTTGCAAAAGATAAAGAAGGACTTCCAATAGGACTTCAGTTAATTGCAAATAGTTATGAAGAACAAACTTTATTTGATGGTGCTTTATCTATGGAAAAAGCTGTAAAATATACAAAATAATAAAATATAATTAGGATATAAAGATGAGAATTAGAAAAAGAGCTTTAACTTTTGAAGATGTGTTGCTTGTTCCTGCAAAATCAGAAGTTTTACCAAAAGAGGTTTGTATAAAAACAAAATTAACTAAAAATATTGAGTTAAATGTTCCTTTTGTAAGTGCTGCAATGGATACAGTTACAGAGTATCAAGCTGCAATTGCAATGGCAAGACTTGGTGGAATTGGAATCATTCATAAAAATATGGATATTGAAGCACAAGTTTTACAGTGTCAAAAAGTAAAAAAATCTGAATCAGGAATGATAATTGATCCAATTACAATAAAGCCAGAGCAAACTTTACAAGATGCTGAAGACATTATGGCTACATATAAAATTTCAGGTGTTCCTGTTGTTGATGTTAATGGTATTTTAGTTGGAATTTTAACAAATAGAGATATGAGATTTACAAAAGATTATAGATTTAAAGTTTATGAAAAAATGACAAAAATGCCACTAGTTACAGCAGTGGAAGGTACAACTTTAGAGCAAGCTGCTGAAATTATGCATCAAAATAAAATAGAAAAGCTACCAATTGTAAATAAAGATAATAAATTAATTGGTCTTATTACAATAAAAGATATAAATAAAAAGATAGAGTATCCAAATGCTTGTAAAGATGAGTTTGGAAGATTAAGAGTTGGAGCTGCTATTGGTGTTAATCAACTAGATCGTGCTAGAGCTTTAGTTGCTGTTGGTGTTGATGTTTTGGTGCTTGATTCAGCACATGGTCATTCAAAAGGTATTTTAGATACGGTTAAAGCTATAAAAGCAGAATTAAAAGTTGAATTAATAGCTGGAAATGTTGCAACAGCTGAAGCAACAAGAGATTTAATTGCTTGTGGTGCAGATGGTGTTAAAGTTGGAATTGGACCTGGAAGTATTTGTACAACAAGAATTGTTGCAGGTGTTGGAGTTCCTCAAATGAGTGCTATTGATGAGTGTGCTATTGAAGCAAAAAAAACAGGAACACCAGTAATTGCAGATGGTGGAATTAAATATTCAGGTGATGTTGCAAAAGCATTAGCAGTAGGTGCTAGTTGTGTTATGATGGGAAGTGCATTAGCAGGAACTGATGAGTGTCCAGGTGAAGTAATTCTTTATCAAGGAAGAAAATTCAAATCTTATAGAGGAATGGGAAGTATTGGAGCTATGACAAAAGGAAGTACTGATAGATATTTCCAAGAAGGAACAGCTGCTGATAAACTTGTACCTGAAGGAATTGAAGGAAGAGTTGCTTATAGAGGAACTATTGCTGATATTATTCATCAAATGATTGGTGGTTTAAGAAGTTCTATGGGATATTTAGGAAGTAAAGATATTGCAACTTTCCAAGATACAGCTGAATTTGTTGAAATTACAAGTGCAGGACTTAGAGAATCTCATGTTCATGATGTAACAATCACAAATGAAGCTCCAAACTATCACGTGTAAAATATATTAGTATTTGAAATTATAAAAAAGCCTAGATTTAAAAAATCTAGGCTTTTTTTGTTTTAAACCCACCTACAGCATTTTTGCTATAGGTGATAAAAAGAGAATTTAGAAGCTTTCCCATTCGTCGTTACTTGAACTGCTTGTTATCTCTTTTGTAGAGTTAATATTTGGTTTTGAAGTTTTGATTATTTTTTTAGGTGTTGAAGCTATTATATGCTCTTTTACCTCTTTTTTTATCCCTGCATCTTTTGCTTTTACTTCATTTTTTCCTTCAAACTCTTTTTGGTTTGCATCTGAAACTATTAGTTTTGCTATCTCATCTGTACTTAGAGCAATATCGTGTGATTGACTAGCTATCATTGCATTTTGTTGTGTTTGTTGGTCAAGCTGATTTACTGCATCATTTATCTGTTCAATTCCAAGAAGTTGTTCTTTGCTAGCATTTTCAATATCAGATATTAAATTCATTGTTGAAGATATATTACTGTTTAGGTTTTTATATCCATCAATCATATTTGTAGCAATATTTTTACCTTCATTTGCTTTTACTGTTGCTCTTTCTACTATTGCTTTTATCTCTTTTGCAGCTTCTGCACTTCTTGTTGCTAGATTTCTTACTTCTTGAGCAACAACTGCAAATCCTTTTCCAGCTTCTCCTGCAGTTGCAGCTTCAACAGCTGCATTTAGACTTAGAATATTTGTTTGAAATGCAATATTATCTATAACCCCAATAGCTTCATTTACAAGATTAACTTGAACATTTATCTCATCCATTGCAGTTGTAGTTTGATTAGCCATAGCTTGACCTTCATTTACTGCTTTTGTAACACCATTTGAAAGCATAGACATTTTTGCAATACTCTCTGTATTGTTTCTAATATTACTAGTTATCTCTTCAAGAGCTGCTGCTGTTTCTTCAAGTGAAGCTGCTGCTTCATTTGAGCTTAGGTTTAGTTTATCTACATTTAATAAAAGTACATTAGAACTTTGTTCTAATGTAAGACCATTTGATTTATTCTCTTTTAACATTGAAGTAACTGAATCACCCAAACTGTTTACACCATTTGCCAAAGCCAAAAGTTGTTCTTTTAAACCATTTGTAGATACTTTATTTAAGTAGTTATAAGAAGAGTATTTTTCTAAAACATCTAAAATATTTTCAATATTTTTCTCTAATACATCTCCCATTCCATTTATAACTGTTGAAAGTTGCATTAAGGCTGGATTTGAAACTTTTGTATTTAATCTTTGGCTTAAATCTCCTTGTTCAAACTCTCCTAAAACTGAAATCGTTTCATCAATTAATTTTCTATCTTCTTCTATTCCTGCTTTTGTTTTTAAAATATTTACATTTACTACTTTCGCCATTTGACCAAATTCGTCTTTATTGCTTTCGTCTAAAAGAGTTGTATTTGAATCTTCTCTATTTAAATATGCAAAAAATCCTAAAAGTCCATCTTTGAAACTATTTAAAGAGTTAATTATATTATTTGCTACTAAAACAGATATAACTATAAATAAAATTGTTGCTATTGTTATTATTATCATCAAATTTGTGTCTAAATTTAAATAAGCTTCATCTCTTAATTCCATAGCAGATTTATTTATTTTATGAATATTCTCTTCCATCTCTAATCCAATTTTTACCATAGAAGAGATATTTTGTTTTATAGTATCGCTTTCTTGTAAAATATTGTTATTATAATCTTCAATCTTATCTTTTGAAAAAACTTTAAATAGTTCAACATATTTATCAATCAAAGTGAGAGTTTTAGATGCCAACTCTTTATTTTTTACATTTATGAAACTTTTTGAACTCTCTGCTAAACTATTTTTTAAGAATTCAATATTTTCAATCACAATATTTTCATTATTTGGAGTTGCTGTTCTTAAAAATTGATAAACTGATATTCTAGTTTTTGCTATATCCAAAACAAATTTTTCAGTTGTTAATGCTGCTGCATTTCTTTTATGAGCTATATCAATAAAATATAAATAAATAATACTTGAAATAACAGCTATTAACATAAACAATATTGGGAAAAAGTATAACTTCTTTCTTGTATCTAAACTTTTTAACATTTATTATCCTTATGAGGTTTTTTATTTTTTGATTTATTTTGCAATTTGTCGTAATTCATGAAGTTTATTTAAAATATCTTTTAAAATAATTCTTTTTGATATTTTATTTGTATCATATTTACATTTTGAGTTTTCATTCTCTAGAAATTTTATTAGTTGTAAGAGTTTTTTATACATTAAACTCCCTCAAATAAGATATTTTCTGTAATAACTTTATCTATAAGTTAAAATTTTTAGAGATAAAATTCAGTTCTTGCTGTTTTTCAAAGAGGCAATGTTATAGCCAATAAACTTAAAATTAAATTAAAATAACAATTAATTTTAAAATTAGATAATTTTTTTTACAATAATTCACACTATTGAATTCATTTCATCTTCACTTAAAATTTTTACACCTAACTCAA
>JAGOHQ010000148.1 GCA_017996075.1 Aliarcobacter sp. | reverse complement strand
GTCCCCTTGTGGAAACGTAGGTCGCTGCCAGCTCATTGAGTTTTTTTAACAAACAACCCCAACCAAGAGCTTATCTTGTCTTACTCTATTTAAGTAGGTCAAGGTAAGCTTTTTTATTTTACTTTTTGTTTCTTCTTTATATTATGTATCCTTTTTTAAACTTATTATTTTAATTTAATGTATATTTTTATTTTTTTTTATGATATAATTTTTTGCATTACAATTTTAAGGAGGGAATATGAAAAAATTTGTTGCTATTTTAGCTATTTTTGGTGCTTTATTTTTAGGGGCTATGGATCTTCAAACTGCTTCAAAAAGTGAGTTAATGGAAATTAAGGGAGTAGGTGAGAAAAAAGCTGATGCTATTATTGAGTATAGAAAAACAAACACTATAAAGTCTGCTGAGGACTTAAAAAATATAAAAGGGTTTGGTGATACTATAATTGATAATGTAAAAAATAATGTAAAAGCAAAATCTAATCCATCTAAAAAAGATGAAAAAAATAAATCAAAAGATGAAGATAACAAAGAGTCAAAGAAAAATAAAAACTCTAAATCTGAAAATTGATATATTCTAAAAAAGAGCCAGTTCTTGGCTCTTTAATAAACAAATAATAAAAACTTTATTTGTAATTGTGATGAAACAATTCCTACAAATACAAAAGATGGCTATGTCTACAAAAAAGAGAAAAAACTTATGTTTTGTTACTCTTGCTACTTAAATCCTTAAAATCCATGTTTAAGATGTAAAAAACAAATCTTATGTAAATAAAAGATAAACATATAACAAAACTTTTGTTTTTTTACCATTCAAAGTTTTAATGATTTAATCTTTAGTTTTGATGATTTTTCATATAATATTTGTACTAAATAAAAAAGGCTTAACTTGGAAAGTATTAGTATTTATCCTCCAACATTAGATGGAAAAAATATAGAACAAAAACGACAAGAGATACTAAAGTATTTTAACAATACTTATGAATTATTTGAAAAAATCTTTGAACTTCTTGAAAATGATAAAGTTTTTTATAAAAAATCTGAACCAACAAGACATCCTATGATATTTTATTTTGGTCACACTGCAACTTTTTTTATAAACAAATTAATACTTATGAAAATAATAGATAAAAGAGTAGATGCAAACTTTGAGTCCATTTTTGCTATAGGTGTTGATGAGATGGAGTGGGATGATGTTAATTCAAAAAACTATTCTTGGCCTAAAGTTGAAGAGGTAAGAAGATATAGAAATATAGTTAAAAAAATAGTTCAAGACCTAATATGCAAGCTTGAATTTGAACTTCCGATAAAACAAAACTCTGCTATGTGGATTATTTTGATGGGAATTGAGCATGAAAGAATTCATATAGAAACATCGCTTGTGCTTCATAGACAAATGCCATTACAGTTTATAAAAAATATAAAAGAGCTAAATATTTGTACTCATAGTTCAAAATCTCCTAAAAATGATATGGTAAAAATATCATCACAAGCAGTAAAGTTAGGAAAAAACATAAATCATAATCTTTACGGTTGGGACAACGAGTATGGAGTTTATAAAGAGAGTGTAAATGAATTTAAAGTTTCAAAATATCTTGTAAGTAATGCTGAGTTTATGGAGTTTGTAGAAAATAATGGATACGAGAGAGAAGAGTTTTGGGATGAAGAGGGTTTAAAATATTTAAAAAATACAAATGCTAAGCATCCTGTTTTCTGGATCCTGAAAGATGGAGTTTATAAATATAGAGCAATAAGCCAAATAATAGATATGCCACTTGATTGGCCTGTTGATGTAAATGCTTTGGAGGCCCAAGCTTTTTGTAAATACAAAAGTAAAATAGATGGTGTTACTTATATGCTTCCCAGCGAGGCTGAATATAGAGCTATTTATGAACAAACAAATATAGAAGATTTACCTGATTTTGATCAAAATCGTGCAAATCTTAACTTCTATCACTATGCTAGTTCATCTCCTGTAAATGAGTTTGCATTTCATACAAAAAATGGCGAAGTAATATATGATGTAGTTGGAAATGTTTGGCAATGGAGTAGAACTTTTATACATCCATTTGATGGATTTAAAGTTCATGAAGCTTATGATGATTTTTCGGTTCCTACATTTGATGAAAAACATTTAATAATAGTTGGTTCATCATGGGCTAGTAGTGGAAATCTTATTATGAAACACTCAAGATATGCTTTTAGAAAACACTTCCCTCAAAATGCAGGGTTTAGATATGTTATTTCAAACAACCAAAATGATAATAAATTAGATATTTATGAAAGTGATGAGTTAGTATCTCAGTATTGTGAGTTTCAGTATGGAGATGAGTATTTTGGAGTTAAAAATTTTTCAAAAGAGTGTGCAAAAATTGGCATAGATTTTAGTAAAAATAAAACAAAAGCACTTGATTTAGGATGTGCAACTGCAAGAGCTTCTTTTGAGCTTGCAAAAGAGTTTGATGAAGTTGAGGGTATAGATTTTTCAGCTAGATTTATTCAAGTTGGAGTTCAGCTAAAACAAAAAGCTTATATATCTTTTTCATCAAAAATAGAAGGTGATTTAGTAGAAAATAAAAAAATCACATTAAATGAGCTAGGATATGAAAATATAGCGCACAAAGTATCTTTTTGGCAAGGAGATGCTTGCAATTTAAAGCCAAATTTCAATTCATATGATCTTATAATGGCAACAAATTTAATAGATAGACTTTATAATCCTAAACTTTTTTTAGAAACAATTCATAAAAGATTAAATAGTGATGGAATTTTAATGATAACATCTCCATACAGTTGGCAAGAAAGTTCAACTCAAAAAGAGATGTGGCTTGGTGGTTTTGTAGATAAAAATGGAAATGAAATAAAAACTTTAAATACTTTAAAAAAGATTTTAAATGAAAATTTTGAACTCATTCATCTTAAAGATATAGAGTTTGTAATAAAAGAGAGCGCTAGAAAGTTCCAACACACAATAGCGCAATGTAGTATTTGGAAAAAAAGATAAAGAAAAATTGGATAAAAGTATCCAATAGTTTTATAATCATGGAATAGTAAATGAGAGAATCTATCTGTTTATTTTAAATATCCTCCAGAGATTGGTTAAGTTGAGTTGAGTTTAATATTAGGGGCAATAAGTCTGAGAACAATTGCTCAAGCAGAAATTCTTATAAATGGAAAGACAGTAATTTTTGATGGTAAATCATCAACAGATAACTATTACAGTTTTGCAATTTTTGACATTTTGACGGTAACAACTATAATTTTTTATTTTAGTACCGTAAAAATATTTAGATTACAAAAGATATATAAATATATATTGGAGTTATAATTTTAGATTTATTCGATTTTATCGAGGTTTTTAATATGTATTGGAAACTAGTGAAATTAATAGCTGGTGGGTCGTGAAGGACTCGAACCTTCGACCACTCGGTTATGAGCCGAGTGCTCTAACCAGCTGAGCTAACGACCCAGTGGCGGACAGTGAGGGATTTGAACCCTCGGTACCGTTACCAGTAC
>JAGOHQ010000147.1 GCA_017996075.1 Aliarcobacter sp. | reverse complement strand
TGATTTTTTAAATGCTTTTGGTCTTGACTTGACTTACCATTGTATGAATATTTGTTATCTGGAGTAGAGAGGTTATTTTGACTTGTAGAGGTTGTTGCACAACCAGAGAAAATGAAACTAAATAAAACAATTGTGAGCAAACTATACCTAATTCTCATAAATTTCCCTTTTTGTCAAAATAAAATGTTTTTGATTGTACAAAAAAACTAATCTAATTGTCAAGCATTATTGTTCATTTTTTCAATATTTAAGCTTTTTTAAAGTTTCTATCCATAATTGATAAGCATCTGCATTTAAATGTAAATCATCTTTTGTAAAACTCTTTAAAAGTATTTTTTGTGGTGCAAAAATTGGATTTAGATTTATAAAAACAATTTTATTGCTTTTTGCAAACTCTTCTAATTTTTGATTTAGTTTCTCAATTTTTGGATTGAAGTTTTGTTTTCTACTCTCTCCTATATATAATGTAGATTGAATAACAACTTCTATATTTTTATCTTGAAAGAATTTTAGAATTTTCTTATAATTTTCAAAAACTATATCTTCACTAACTCCTCTCATAATATCATTTACACCAATCATTATAAAGACTTTTTTTATATTTGGATTTACAGTATAAAGCCTATCTAAAACTCCAGATGTAGTATCTCCACTAATTCCTCTATTTTGAACTACCTTTCCCCAAAGTTCACTCCACTCCCCTTCATCAGTTATAGAATCACCCAACATCATAATTTCAATATTGTTTCTATCTTTTAACATCTCAAATTGACTAACTTTGTGTTTATAATAAGGATCATTTTGAATCTTCCACTCTTCTGATTTTTTTACTTCATCTGCATTAGATATAACAAAAAAGATTCCTATAAAAAATGTAATTAATAACTTATTTTTCAATATAACTCCTAATTTTTTAGTAAAGTATAGCAAATATTCTATTATAAAATATTATTTAATTTAAGCTTATAATCTATATGTAATAAATTTATATTATAATTTCTTAATTTTTTTATTAGGAGGTTTTATGTCTTCACGAACTATAAAACTACTAGCTCCTGTGTTAGTAGTATTGGTTATGTGGTTTATTCCAGCACCAGAGGGCTTATCACAAAATGCTTGGCATTTTTTGGCGATATTTTTAGCAGTCGTAATTGGTCTTATTCTTGAACCTGTTCCTGCAGCTCTTGTAGGATTTACTGGTATTTCAGTAGTAGCTCTTTTAGGATTAATTGGAAATTCTAAAGAGAGTGTAAACTGGGCATTAAGTGGTTTTTCAAATAGTGTTATTTGGTTAATTTTTGCTGCATTTATGTTTGCTGCTGGTTATAAAAAAACAGGTCTTGGAAGAAGAGTATCATTGATTATGGTTAAATATATGGGGAAAAGCACATTAGGCTTAGGTTATGCCGTTGCATTTTCTGATTTAGTTTTAGCTCCATTTATGCCATCAAATACTGCAAGAAGTGGAGGAAGTATCTATCCCGTAGCTATTAATATTCCACAAATTTTCAACTCTCTTCCAGATAATGAGCCACGTAAAATTGGTGCATATATCTCTTGGGTTGCAATAGCATCAACATGCGTAACAAGTTCTATGTTTTTAACTGCTCTTGCACCAAATTTACTAGCTGTTGATTTAATTGCAAAAGGGACAGGTCATGCTATAACTTGGATGGAGTGGGCAAAAATTATGCTTCCTCTTATGATTCCTCTATTTATTTTAACTCCTTGGCTTACTTATGTAATATATCCACCTACACAAAAAAAATCTCCGGAAGCACCAGTTTGGGCTGCTGAAGAGTTAAAAAAACTTGGAAGTATTACATTTAAAGAGTATTTAATGGCAGGACTTGCAACTGTTGCTTTAGTTTTATGGATTTTTGGGAAAGAACTTGGAGTTGATGCAACAATAACAGCAATTAGTATTGTTTCTATAATGATTCTATCAGGTATAATTTCATGGGACGATTTACTTTCAGATAAAGCTGCGTTTAATGTATTTATCTGGTTTGCTACATTAGTTGCTTTAGCAGATGGATTAAAAAAAGTTGGTATTTTGGATTTTATAGGTAAAAATTCACAAGCAATGCTTTCAGATTTAAGTCTAACATCACTTATAATAGCTTTAATACTATTATTTTATGTTTTACACTACTTTTTTGCTAGTACAACAGCACATGTTACTGCATTAGTTCCATTATTTATGGTTATTGCTTCTACATTTATACCTGCTGAACAGTTATTAACATTTACTATTCTTTTAGCTGGTAGCTTAGGTGTTATGGGAATTATTACTCCTTATGGTTGTGGTCCTTCTCCTATTTGGTATGGAGCTGGATACATTTCACAAGGAAAATGGTGGGCATTAGGAGCAATTTTTGGTGCTATTTATCTTATTCCTATAATTATTGGTGTATTTATATTTATATAATATATTATGAAGATGGGCTAATATCCCATCTTCAATTTAAAAAAGTTTGTAAAATCAAAGCTATTGCCATCAAAAATAAAAAAGCTTTTATAAATTTAAAGTAACTATCTGAAGCTATCTTTTTTCTTAAATTAAAACCTATCATCAAACAGATTCCAACAATTAAAAGATTATATAAAGATATTTCTAATATCTCTTGAGTAAATGAACCATGAGCTATGAAAATAGCTATTTGAATAATTTTTCCAAACATAAAACAGAGATTTGTAGATTGAATTATCTCTTTTTTACTATGTCTTGATTCTAAAGAATAGATAATTAAAACTAATGCCATGACATTTGTTAAACCACCAATAACTCCAGCACTTAAACCAAAAATAAAAGTTGCTAAATTTGGTTTACTTCTTACCCAAGGCATTTCAAAAGATATTTTTTGGCTAAAAAGATAAAAAAGAATTGAAATTGCTAAAAGAAATTTAAATATTTCAGAATTGCTATAAATCAAAATTTGTGTCCCTATTGCACTTCCAATCATTGCAATAATAGCCAAAAGATAAAACCTTTTTATGGTTTGTAAAAAATTTCCTTCAATAATTAATACACTTAAATTTAATACTAAAGTAGGAATCGCAACATATATAACAGCTGTTTTCATATCTGTCACCATTGCAAGAAGAGGAGTTGCTATCATAGGAAAGCCAAAACCAATAGTAGCTTGAACTAATGCCGATAAAAAAATAACAATAGAAGTAAAAATTAAAAATTCTGTAGTAAATTCCATAATAAATCCTAAAAAAAGGATTTATTATATATTAAAGATATTTAATTCTTGAAGTTTTTATCTAAGATTTCTAAAAACTCTTTTGGATTTTTATATCCAACTATTTTTGCACTTTTTACCTCTTGTTTATTTTCATCCCAAAAAATAAGTGCAGGAGGTCCTACAACTCCAAATTTCTTTTGTATTGCTTTATCCTCTTCGCTATTTTGAGTAACATCTACTTTTAAAAGTGTAAAATTTTGAAGTCTTTTAATAACCTCATCATTTTTAAAAGTAATCTCATCTAACTCTTTGCATGAGACACACCAAGTTGCCCAAAAATCTA
>JAGOHQ010000146.1 GCA_017996075.1 Aliarcobacter sp. | reverse complement strand
ATGATATTGTTGGATTAATACAAGATGGATATTCAGTTCTTCCAGAATTTATGGGATATAATCTACTTCCAGTGATATCTGTTGGATTTACTTTTTTTCCTTTTAATTAATAAAAACGGGTTTTGTATGAAATATCACACAAAACCCGTTTTTAATTGTAAAAAAATGATTTTTCATATATAATAAAAAAAAGGAGTTGATAAAATATGTTAGAATTTAATGGAACTCAATGTTTATGCGGAACAGTTAAGGTAGGAGAAAGAGGTCAAATAGTTATACCAAAAAAAGCTAGAGAGTATTTTGACATTCAACCAGGAGATAATTTAATAGTTCTTGGAGATAAAAATAAAGGTATTACTGTTTTTAAAGCAACTGATTTAAAAGAGTTTGCAAACTTAATCCTAAATAATGTAGAGGAAACAGAAAAATAAAACAAAGGGGATGGGAAATTTGTTTAGTCTGTTTAAAAGAGAAAAAATAGAAAAAGAGATTGAAAAAGATTGTAGCTGTGAGAATGATTTTATAGATCCTTATTCTTATTGCTTAGTTAATCCATATTTTAAATCTTCTGAGAATTTTTCCAAGATTTTTTCTGATTTTGAGAATAGAATATCGAGTCTTCAGAGATATTTTGAAACAAATCAAATTCATATAGAAAATTATCTTAAATTTTCAAAAGACGAGCTTAATCAAAAGAAAAAAGAAGTTAAAAATCAGAAAGAATTAGCTGCCTATGGGCGTTGTTACTTTTCAGATGAAGAATACTTTTATGAAATGCACTATTTATCAGTTATTCTTATGATTTTTAGTCTTTTTGAAACTCTGCTTAGTGATGTTTCTGTAGATATTGCTAAATCTGAAAACAAATGGGTAGAAGATCACATGGATAAATCTCTGCCTTATATTAAGAGATATATCAATTTTTTAGAATTTGAATGTAAAGTTAAGCTTCCAATAAGTGATGATGAGCAGAAGAAGCTTGATATAATTAGAAAAATTAGAAATAATTATCTACACAGCCTTGAAAAAGATATACCCGAAGAGATTCAGGAAGAACTAAAACGTTTAATGGATATAGATGATAACAAAATCAAAGTAAATGCAGATTTTATATTAATGACTTTTCAAATTGTTGGTGGTATTGCTCAAAAATTAGAAACTTGTTATTGGGAATACAAAAAAAATAAATATAAAATGAAATAAAAATTGAAGGGTTAACCTTCAATTTTTTTTAGTTTGTATAAATTTAATAAAAAAACTGTTTTTAAATCAATTTGTAATTTCTCTACATCACCTAATTTAACCCACTCAGTAAAAAGATCTTCTCCCTCATCCAATGCTTGTTCTTTAGGAAGTATCTCATTAGATTTTAGTTTTACTATAAAAAAATTAAGATTTTCCGTTGTATATCCTGGAGAAATCAAAAGCGGCTTCGGATAAGAGTAAATTAAGTCTAAATCTTCCTTAGAATAACCTGTTTCTTCTAAAACCTCTCTGAACATAGCCTCTTCTGGGTTCTCATCCTCATCAATTAAGCCAGCAGGAACTTCATAAAGGTTTCCTCTATTTCCAGGTCTGTACTGATTAACTAAGAGAGTCTTTTCTTCATTAGTATCAAGGATTAAAACTGCTACAGCATGATGATGGTGTAAATATTCAAGGGTAGTTCCTGTTGTAGGATGTTTTTCTGTTCTAACTCTCAAAAACTTTAACTCTATAGGATTCATAAAAAATCACACTCCATAACTTAAATTATCGGCTTAAAATATTGCCTTAAACTTCTCAAATAAATCTTTATCTTCTACCTTTAATCTCCTCAGCAATTCAACTATATGATTTATCTCATATTCTCTTAAATGAAACTTATTTTGTACCTCTCTCTTCACCAATACCTTCTGCTCTTCTGTTAAAATTATCTTTTTCATATTCATAAATCTAGAAGGGTATTGCTCTTCTTTCAAAACCTCTATTATATTCTCCCAGTTTTGCTCCATAGTATACTTATTTCTTTTTATCACATAATAGGCTATCTGAGGCGAAAGAAGTGGAATATCATCATAACCATAGGCTTTAAGTAGCTCTCTGATTCTTATGCTATCCCTAGATATATAAAGAAGCTCCCCTGCATTTTTCACTTGAAGTATCTTGGGATTTCTAACCTCTCTTATATTCAAAAATTTATTTAGAGATATCATAATTTTTTTTGTAAGAAGATAAAATTCTACAGCAAAATCATTAAAATTATCTCCAGAAATTTTGTTTTCAATAATAATTCTTATTTTTTCTTCTAATTGGAAATTTATATCCATTTTTACCTCCAAAAATATTTTCAATTTTAATTATAACACTTTAATTTCTTTTTTTAAACTAAGTAATATTAAATTTATTATCCTCTTTAAAACTTAGAATAAAAAACTTTATTGTAAATTCTATATTCTTCTGTTATATTGATAATATAAAAAATTAGGAGATAACTATGAATTATATAGAAAATTCAAATAAAAATTTGGTGCTTTTTCAAAAAAAAGAGATTCCATTAAAAGAACTTAAAGAGTTTAATTACAATCTTTTAACTGGTATAAAGTCAGACAAGACTCTTAATGACTATTTTATCTACCTTATGGATTTTTTGAGAAATATTTATGAACTCGGAGACCATAAACCTGATAACACAGAAATTATTAAAATGCTCTACAGTATAACCAAAGAAGACATCTCCAACTATATTATGCTTCTTAAAAATGATAGAGAGCTGAAACATAGCTCTATTAACAAAATTATTTCTGCCTTAAAACATTTTTTCAAAGAAATTGAGACAAGAGATGATAATTTTAAAAATCCAATTAAAAACATAAAGTATTTTAAGAAAGATCCTGTAGACCCTGAAAAAATCCTTAGACTAACTAAAACTGATATAAAAAAAATGATTGATAGCATTGAAGTTAATAATGAAAAAGACTTTAGAAATGTGATGATTATGAAAACTTTATATTATACTGGAATGCGTTCTGATGAACTCAGAAGTCTTACATATAAGCAAATATTAGAAAAAGAAGATAAGTATATGATTAGACTTGATAAAACAAAATCTCAAAAAATTCAGTATATTCCTTTATTAAAAAAATTAGCAATTGAGATTCTAGAATACAAACAAAATATTCAGTATAATTTTAATATAAAAGATAAAGAAATTTCTGATTACTATGTTTTTCCGGCATTTTTTGAGAAAAATAGTAAATTAACTGCTAATAGTTTAAATTTTATGCTAAAAAACATTGCAAAAAAAATTCTACGAAAAGATATTTCTGCCCATTTTTTCAGGCATGCTATAGCTACAGAAATGCTTCTTTCAGACAATAATATAAGTATTAGTGATGTTCAAGACTTTTTACGCCACTCAGATATTAAAACGACAAAAATATATGATGATGCTATTGAACTAAAAAAACAAAATACTGTTGAAAAAATTCCAGAACTTTAAAAATAATTAAAAATGAATAGTTAAAAATTTTAAGAGCTGAGTTTGTAGCTCTTTTTTCTTTCAAAAAA
>JAGOHQ010000145.1 GCA_017996075.1 Aliarcobacter sp. | reverse complement strand
ATTTTTAAAACAGCCATAAAAGCCTCTTGAGGAACATTTACTTTTCCTATAGATTTCATTCTTTTTTTACCAGCTTTTTGTTTTTCAAGAAGTTTTCTTTTTCTTGTAATATCTCCACCATAACACTTTGCAGTTACATTTTTACCCATAGATTTTACAGTCTCTCTAGCAATTATTGTGCTTCCAACACTAGCTTGAATTGCAACTTCAAAAAGTTGTCTAGGAATTAGCTCTTTTAGAGCTTTTACAAACTCTCTTCCTCTTGAAACAGCCTTGTCTTCAGGAACTATTATTGAAAGTGCATCAACTATATCTCCAGCAACTCTAACATCAAGTTTTTTCAAAATTCCTGGTCTAAAGCCAACTGGCTCATAATCAAAAGAGGCATAACCTTTTGTTGTAGATTTTAATTTATCATAAAAATCCATAACAATTTCATTCATAGGTAAGTCGTACTCAAGAAGAACTCTTTTTCCTATGTAATCCATTTTTAATTGAATTCCTCTTTTATCGTTTAAAAGTTTTATAACATTTCCCAAAAATTCATCAGGAACTAAAATTGTAGCTTTTACATAAGGTTCTAAAATTGATTCAATATAGTTTGGTTCAGGAAGCTCGCTTGGATTTTGAATAGTTATTTTTTCTCCATCTCTTTTTAAAACTTCATAAATAACTGTTGGAGCAGTTGCTATTAAATCTAAGTCAAACTCTCGCTCTAATCTCTCTTTAATAACTTCCATATGAAGCATTCCTAAAAAACCTGTTCTAAATCCACTTCCAAGAGCGGCTGAGCTTTCAGGTTCAAAAGATATTGAAGAGTCATTTAATTTTAGTTTATTCAAAGCCTCTCTTAAATCCTCAAATTTATCAGTCTCTATAGGATAAAGTCCTGCAAATACAAACGGTTTAGCAGGTTCAAAACCATCAATAATCTGTGCAGTTGGATTTTTTGCATCAGTCATTGTATCACCAACAGCAATTCCATCTAAAGTTTTAAGACCTAGTACAACAATACCAATCTCACCTGTTTTAATCTCTAATGTATCTTCTCTTTTTAGAGGGTGCGGATACATCAAACTTAAAACTTGATGCTCAACTTTTGTATTCATCATTTTTAAAGTTTGACCTTTTTTGATACTTCCATCATAAACTCGAACAAGTGCCAAAGCTCCAAGATAGTTATCAAACCATGAGTCATAAATAAGTGCTTTTGTAGGTGCACTATCATCTCCAATTGGAGATGGAACTCTTTTAATAATAGCTTCAATAAGCTCTTTTACTCCAAGTCCTGTTTTTGCACTTATTAAATTATGCTCTGTACAATCAACTCCAATAGCCTCTTCAACTTCAGCTAAAACTCTCATAGGGTCAGCACTTGGTAAATCTATTTTATTAACAACTGGAAGAAGTTCTAAGTCATTATCCATTGCAATATATACATTTGCTATTGTTTGTGCTTCAACACCTTGAGTTGAATCAACAATAAGCAATGCCCCTTCAGATGATGCTAAAGAACGGCTTACTTCATAAGAGAAGTCAACATGGCCTGGAGTATCTATAAGATTTAGAATATATTTTTCTCCATTTAAAGTGTAGTTTAATCTAACACTTTGAGCCTTTATTGTAATACCTCTTTCTTTTTCTATATCCATATTGTCCATAACTTGAGAGGTCATTTCACGATCACTTATTCCACCACACTCTTGAATAATTCTATCTGCAAGTGTTGATTTACCGTGATCAATGTGAGCTATGATACTAAAGTTTCTAATATTTTTTTGCAATTTTTTTCCTATAAATTTAAAAGATAATTTGTAAAGTGGCAAGATTATATCTAAAAAGCGGTAAGTTTTTTGTTAAATAATTTTTAGAATAAAAAAAAGGGGCTAGAATTTCTAGCCCCTTTTGAAAATTTAAGTAGAAAACTTAAATTATTTAGTCATTACAGCGTGTACTCTTCTGTTTTCTGCTTTACCTTCTACAGTTTCGTTAGAAGCTATAGGTTTAGATTCTCCATAACCAACAGCTTTTAATCTTGATTTTTCAACACCTAATTCTGTTAAAGCTTTAACAACTGAAGCTGCTCTTCTTTCTGATAATTTTTGATTATATTTATCTGAACCAACAGAGTCTGTATGACCTTCTATATCAGCTTTTAATTTTTTATCTGTATTCATAGCTTTTGCAAAATCATGAATTCTTGTTCCATAAATATCTTTAATTTCAGATTTATTTGTATCAAAATTAACATTTAAATTAACTAGAGTCATACATCCAACAGTATCAACTTTTGAACCTCTCATTGTATCTGGACATTTGTCAAGTTCATCAATAACACCATCAGCATCGCTATCTTTTGGAGCAGCTTTTGCAGCTACAGGAGCAGCTACTGCTACAGGAGCAACTTTTGCAGCTTTTTCACCAAAAGGAATAGCTAAACCAAAGTTATATAACAAAGTACTGTCTCCGTTTTGTGCAGATATTAAATGTCTTAAATCAAATTTTAAAGCCATTGCATCTGTTAGTTGATATTTTAAACCAACCCCATAGTTTCCAAATAGACCATCTTTTTGGTGTTTAGTTAATTCATTATCAAAAAACTCAACTCCAAGTCCTGCTAATGCGTATAAAGATAAATCAGTAGTTAAACCATAATCTTTAACTAAGTTACCAAATACTCTAGTAATTGAAGTATCTTGATTTCTTACAGAATTTTTTCCATCAACATCTTGAACTGTTCTTAAAAAACCTAATTCAAATTGATCAATTAATGAATCTTCTGATTGATTAAAACCTAAAGCTAATCCAGCATTTGCATAGTTTCTTTCTAAACTATGATTACCTTCACCAAGAGCTCCACCGATTAATGGAGTGATTTCATATTTGTAGTCACTATTTGCAGCAAGTACTAAAGATGCACAAGCTAATGAAGATAGTAATATTTTTTTCATTTATTTTCCTTAATTTTAAATTACAATACGCGAATTATATCAATAATTTATTAATTTTTTATTAACTTTTGCTTAATTGTTAAAAATCGAATTTACTGATTCGTTATTATGTATTCTTCTTATGGCTTCACCTATAATTGTTGAAGCTGTTAGCACAGTTATTTTTTTTGCATTTTTTTTCGTTGGAATTGTATCTGAGATAACTAATTCATCTAAAACACCATTTGCAACTCTATCATAAGCTGGCCCACTTAAAACTCCATGTGTACAACATGCCATAACACTTGTTGCTCCTTTTTCTTTTAAAACTTCAGCAGCTTTTACTAAAGTTCCAGCTGTATCAACCATATCATCTACTAAAATAACATCTTTACCTTTTACATCTCCAATTATGTTCATAACTTGAGACTCATTTGCTTTCTCTCTTTTTTTATCAACTATTACTAAATCATAACCTAATTTATCGGCATATTGTCTAGCACGTGCAACCCCTCCAATATCTGGACTTGCAATAATTGGATTTTTTAAATTTTTACTTTTTATATAGTTTACAAATAAAATTGAACCAAATAAATTATCAGCAGGAATATTGAAAAATCCTTGAATTTGAGC
>JAGOHQ010000144.1 GCA_017996075.1 Aliarcobacter sp. | reverse complement strand
ATATACAAAAGAGCAAGATCTTCTTTTAGAAAATGGTTTAGAGTATTTGAAACTTGGAGAGTTAGATAGAAGTATGGAGATCTTTAGTAAACTTTTGGATTCAACAAATGATAAATGTTATGTTGCTTCTTATAATTTAGGTGTTATAAAAGAGAGTTTAGGAGAGTATGAAAATGCAAAAGAACTTTATAATTTATCTGATAAATTAACACTAAAACCAAATAAAACTGTAATAGAAGCCATAACTAGAATAAAACAGAGAATTGAAGAAAGAAATAGATTAAACAATCAAATAGAAGCTGAAAAATGAAATATTTATTACCTATATTTTTTTCAATTTTTTTTGTAGCTTGTTTTGGAATAAACAAAGATGAAATTTCACAAAATAACTCTTTAAAATATCCTTCTTGGTACTTAAATCCACCTTTAAATGAGGGAAATATACTTTATGGAGTAGGAGTTGCGAATACAAAACAAGAGGCTATTTTAAATGCTTTAGATGATTTATCTTCAAGATTAATGCTAACAATACAATCAAATCAAGAGATAAGTTTAAAATCTTTTAGAGATTATAGAGAGTATGTTTCTAAAACTACAACTTTTAATATAAATACAAAGAGTGAAAAATTAACTTTTAAAGATTATAAAATAGAGGATTTTTATAGTTTTCAAAAAGATATTTTTTATTTGATTAGTATAAAAAAAAGTGATTTAATAAATAGTTTAAATAGTCAAATATCAAATCTTTATGATGAATATGAAATTTTAAAAAGAAGCAATGATGATATTTTGAGTAAAAATATAAAATATAAAGAGCTTTTAGAAAAATTTTATATTAATCTAAACAAAGCAGAACTTTTAGAGAGTTTACAAAATAAAAATAAGAGCGAAAATAGATATATAAAAACTATTAAAAAAATAGAAGAAGAGATAAAAAATAGTATTTCAAAAATAATTTTTTTTATAAAAAGTGATGATAATTCAGAAATTTTTAAAGAAGTTTTCAAAAATAGCTTAAACAAAAAATCATATAAAGTTGTAGAAAAAAAAGATAGTGAAAATATTTATGAGATAGATTTGAGTTCAAATCAAAGTAAGATTAGACCATCTGGTTTTTTTATTATTGAAAATATTTTAAATATTAAAGTAAAAGATAAAAATAATAGACAATTATCTAGTAAAACTATTGAATTAAAAGGTGCATCATCAAATAACTTTGATGATGCAAAGATTAATCTAATTCAAAAACTAAAAAAATATGAAGAGCAAAATAGTATTTTGCCATTTGAATAAGTAGTCCATATACAAGGGCTTTTTTGATATAATCCACAAAAAATATAATTTAAAAGAGAAAATATGAATGCAATAACAAGAGTAAAAGAAGCAATAGAAGAGATAAAAAAAGGCAATATGGTAATAATGCTAGATGATGAAGATAGAGAAAATGAGGGAGATTTAGTATATTCAGCAGCATTAAGTACTCCAGAACTTGTAAATTTTATGGTAACTCATGCCAAAGGTTTGGTTTGTGTGAGTGTATCAAGTGAAACAGCAAAAAGGCTTGAACTTTTTCCTATGGTTTCAAATAATACATCATCGTATGAAACAGCTTTTACAGTTTCGGTTGATGATGTAAATGCAGCTACTGGAATTAGTGCAATTGAAAGAGATAATACTATTAAAATTTTAGCAAATCCAATATCTAAAGCTGTAGAACTTGTAAGACCAGGGCATATATTTCCACTTATTGCAAAAGATGGTGGAGTATTAGTTCGAACAGGTCACACAGAAGGAAGTGTTGATTTATGTAAGTTAGCTGGGCTAAAAGGTGAAGCTGTTATTTGTGAAATTCTAAAAGAAGATGGAACAATGGCAAGAAGAGATGATTTAGATATTTTTGCTACTAAACACAATTTAAAACAGATTTATATATCAGATTTAGTTGAATATAGACTTGCAAATGAAACTTTAGTTTCTGAAGTTTCTAGTACTGAAATTTTATTCTTTGGTAAGGAAGCTATAAAAAAAGAGTTTAAAGACCATCTTGAAAATATTCATACAGTTATTCTTTTTGGAAAAGAAGAAGATGTAAATCATGTAAAATTTCATACAATAAGACCTGATATTAAAATATTTTTACATGATAATAAACTAAACTCTATGTTAAAAACTATAAACTTTTTGCAAAGTAAAGGTGGAGTTCTAATATTTTTAAATAACTCAAATAAAAATCAAGAACTAGAAAAAAACTATGGAATAGGTGCACAAATACTAAATTCTTTAAAAATTAAACAAATTAAGTTAATGACAAGTGGAGGAAAACACTCTTTTGTAGGGCTTCAAGGTTTTGGTTTAGAGATTTTAGAAGAGATACAAATAGAGGGATAGAAAAGATATGAATACTATTTAAAATAGTGTTTGTATCTTTTAGTAAAATTACATAAAAAAAGCTAAGGATTTCTATCCTTAGCTTTTTTCTTACCTAAAACAAATTTTATTATAACTGTGGACCAGCAGCTGTAAAATCATATTCACTCTCAAGAGTTAAATATTTTTTAAAGTTTTCTATATACATTTCTGCTAATTTTCTTTTTGCTTTATCGTACTCTAGTGGATCAGACCATGTATATCTAGGAGTTAATACATGAGTATCTACACCTTTTAGTGTTTTTGGAATTTGTATATTAAATATTGTCATATTTTGGAACTCAGAATCATTTATAGAACCATCTAAAATCGCATTTATACAAGCTCTTGTATTTTTAATACTCATTCTTTTTCCAACACCATAAGGACCACCTGTCCATCCTGTGTTTACTAAAAATACATTTACATTGTGTTCATCTATTTTTTTACCTAAAAGTTCAGCATAAACAGTTGGGTTTAGTGGTAAAAATGCCTCTCCAAAACAAGAAGAGAAAGTTGCCATTGGCTCGTTTATTCCTCTTTCAGTTCCTGCTACTTTTGCAGTATAACCACTTAAGAAGTAGTACATAGCTTGCTGTTTATCTAGTTTAGCAACTGGAGGTAAAACACCAAAAGCATCAGCACATAGGAATATAATATTTTTTGGATGCCCACCTCTCATAGATGGAGTGTGATTTTCTATATGATCTATTGGGTAAGAAACTCTTGTATTTTCTGTTTTTGATTTATCAGAGTAATCTACAACTCCATTTTCATCTGCAACCACATTTTCTAAAATAGCACCTTTTTTAATAGCACCAAAGATTTCAGGTTCACTTTCTGGGTCAAGATTGATTACTTTTGCATAGCAACCACCCTCAAAGTTAAATACTCCGTTATCATCCCAACCATGCTCATCATCACCAATTAATGCTCTATTTGGATCAGTTGATAAAGTTGTTTTTCCAGTTCCAGAAAGTCCAAAGAATAGGGCAGTATCACCATCTTTTCCAATATTTGCAGAACAGTGCATTGGAAGTTTTCCTTCAAGAGGCAACCAGTAGTTCATCATAGAGAACACACCTTTTTTCATCTCTCCAGCATACCAAGTTCCGCCAATAATCGCTTCATTGTCTTCAACATTGAATATAACATAAACTTCAGAGTGTAAACCATGACTTGCATAGGCCATATCAACAGTTTTAC
>JAGOHQ010000143.1 GCA_017996075.1 Aliarcobacter sp. | reverse complement strand
GCTATTTTAGATCTTTTATCTCCATCATTAGCAGCTTTTATAACCTCTCTTAAATCTGAACTAACTCCAGAAACTCCAAGAATCCCTGATTTTTTATTTAAATAATCAAGAATTTGAATATGATTTAAACCTTTTTTCTCCATTAAATATGGAATAACACCAGCATCAATATCTCCACTTCTTGTACCCATTACTAAACCTTCAAGTGGAGTAAGACCCATAGAAGTACTAATTGATTTTCCATCTTTAACAGCACAAACAGATGATCCATTTCCAAGATGACAAACTATAACTTTGCTATCTTTTTTATTTAAAAGCTTAATAGCCTCTTGCGATACATAGTAGTGGCTTGTTCCATGAAATCCATATTTTCTTAAGTGATGCTCTGTATAATCAGCATAAGGAACTGCATATAAGAAATTTTCCATTGGCATTGTTTGGTGGAATGCTGTGTCAAAAGTTACTACATTTGGAACTTTTGGCATTAAATCTTTACAAATTTTTACTCCTAAAATATTTGCAGGATTATGCAAAGGAGCTAGAGGAATTAGTTCTTCAATTTTTCTAATTACTTCATCATCAACAATAACAGAGCCTTTAAAATGCTCTCCACCATGAACAACTCTATGTCCAATAGCTTTTATCTCATCAATAGAGTTTATAACCTTTGTCTCATCATTTGTAAGAATTCTAAGAACTAATTCAATTGCTTCTTTGTGTG
The DNA here is from genome assembly GCA_017996075.1 of Aliarcobacter sp. GTDB lineage: Bacteria > Campylobacterota > Campylobacteria > Campylobacterales > Arcobacteraceae > Aliarcobacter. The sequence continues at coordinate 2,899 of JAGOHQ010000143.1, read as the reverse complement.
TAGGAATTGGAAGTTCAAAAGTAATTTTTTTATTCTCTCCAATTTCATGTTTTAAAATCCCATCTATACCGATTCTCTCAACTAAACCACTAGCTTTTAGCTCTTTAGACTTGATATCAATTAATTGATATTTTAGTGATGATGAACCAGCATTTAAAACGAAAACTAACATATGTATCCTTTTACTTAATTTTATATTAAAATTTACAACTAATTTTTAGAAATAATATCAAATTAAAACTTAAACAAGTTTTTATTCAGCCCACTCAAAATCAGTTGTGAAAACTATTGTAAGCCAAAGATTTGGATCCTCTTTTCCTAAATCTTTCTCTATCTCATCTCTTAACATATCCCACTCTTCAAGTTTTTTTGCTGGCCAACTTTTTGGAACTATAAAATATAGTTCAATCTGTCTTCCTCTCCCAACTCTTGCAACATAGGCTCTAAAAGAGTCAAATTTATATTTATTTACAATATTTTTTGCAACAATATCAACATGATTTTTTAAAGAAGATGGAGTTACAAGCAAAATATCTGAAAGTGCTTGTTTAACAGTTTTAAAAGGCATTGGAATTACCAAAATTGATACAAAAATTAGAATAAATGGGTCAATAAATGGTGTAATCCAAGAAAGCTCTCCATCTTTTACAAAGTATCCAAAACTAAAAGCTATAAGATAAGCAAAAGACATGGAAGCTGAAATCAACCAACTAATAGAGTCTAATTTTAAAAATTCAGAATTAATATCTTTATTTGCTTTTCTTATAAAAACTCCCAAAGTAATCTCAACTACAATAGAAATAGCAGTTATAATAATTGCATATGAAAAGATTATCTCTCTTCCTCCAAGTAAAATACTATCAATTGCATTTATAAAAGCATAAATTGAAGCACCTATTAAAAGTATTCCATTTACTCCTAAAACAATTGGTTCAAGGTGCCAAAAGCCCATTGTAAAATGTTTTTCAAGTCTATTTGAGACAATATCTTTTGAAGTTGAAGCTGTAATTAATTTTGCAACAACAAGTGCTAAAATAGTCATTAAAGCATCTATCATTCCATAAATACTATCAAAAATAATAGTTGCAGAACTAGCTAGCAAACCAAAAATCAAACCAAGAATTGCTAAAAAAATTGTGGTAAATATAGAGAGTTTTAGTATCTCTTTTTCTGATTTAAATTTTGATAAATTCATCTATTTTATTTTTACATTTGGATGATTTTTTAGTTTTAAAAATATCATTGCAGTCATTATTGCATCATTATAAGAGTCATGATTTCCAAATTCTGGAATATCTAAATCATTTACTATAGTTTTAAATTTTAAATCCACAAAGCTTTGAGGGATTAACTCAATTTTAAAATCGTGATAAATCTCAGATACCTCTATACTTCTATTTGGTAGAGTTATTCCCAATAGTGGTTTTAGGTATTTATTTATCATATTTTTGTCAAAATCTAAAAAATATCCAACTAAAGTCCTATTTCCTATAAACTCTAAAAAATCTAAAATCACATCCTCTATTTCACATCCATTTTTTAAATCACACTCTCTTATATGGTGTATTTTGATTGATTTTTCATCTAAAGAGCAGTTTTTAGGTTTAATATATCTTACAAACTTTTTACTTGAAACTATTGTATTATCTTTTATAATTACAGCACCAATAGAGATAATATCATCAATTTGTGGATTTAATCCTGTTGTTTCACAATCAAAACAAGCATACTCATTTTTTAAAGGTTTATCAAATAAAAAACTATATTTTTTATCTTTTAAATTTTTTTTATTAAAATAGTTTGAAATATTTCTAAACATAGTTAAGCTTAAAGTGATTTTCTAATCGTTTTTTTAGTTTATTTACTATTTTAAAAGACTCTTTTAGTAAATCTTTTTCCATAATTGTTAATCTATTTGGATTTACAAAATTATCTATTTTCTCTTTTTTATCAAGTTTCTCTAAACTAGCTTTTAGTTTTAAACTATTTAAAATATTAAATGCCATAATCAACTCTTTTGCGCTCTCATCATCTAAAACTTTTAACTCTTTTAAGCTATTTATTCTTTTTATTGTATTTGTATTTAAAACTCTATTTTGAATACTTAAAGATCTAATTCCTTGAACAATTATAAAAATACCACCTCTTTTTATATCAATCTCATCTTTATGTTTTTCATCTTTGCTATTAAATACAAAACCATCAAAAAACCCTAAAGGAACATCAAAACTATTTATAACTCTTGCAAAATTTGTATAAAAACTTTGAGAGTTTGAAGATATTTTAAATAGATAATTTTTTAACTCTTTAATAATTTCAATATCTCCAGATACACAAAGTGCATCATAAAATATTGCAATATTCATAAAGTTATCACCACTTGGATTATTTACCCACTCATAAATAAGCTCTTTAAAATCGCTTTGTTTTCTGCACCAATATGGATTTGAAACCATTATATTTCCTTCGCATCTAGGAAATCCAAAATCAACTAAAGTCTCTGTAAAAAGATGAGTAAACTCTCTTAGTTTTTCTTCACTAATAGAGCAATCATCTGAAATAATAAGCGCATTGTCTTGATCGGTTCTAAGTATTTGTTCAGCTCTTCCTTCGCTTCCCATTACAACTAAACAAGATTTTCCAATAAGCTCTTTGGGTGCTAAAATTTTATATAGTTTATCAAGAAGTTTTTTGTTTAGTTGGTTTATCAACTTAGAGATAAACTCTATTTTTACACCTTTTGCATTTAAAGATTTAATTATTTTTATAAATGAGTGTGAAGCCTCTTTTAGCTCTTCTAATGTTTCAGCATTAATAATTTGATTTGAAACTGCAAAAGTATTTGTTGCAAAAAATGACGAAAGAGATATTTGATCAAGAATTCCAACAATCTCATCAT
>JAGOHQ010000142.1 GCA_017996075.1 Aliarcobacter sp. | reverse complement strand
TCCCCTTGTGGAAACGTAGGTCGCTGCCAGCTCATTGAGTTTTTTTAACAAACAACCAAAAACCAAGAGCTTATCTTGTCTTACTCTATTTAAGTAGGTCAAGGTAAGCTTTTTTATTTTACTTTTTACATATCCTTTTAATTTTAAACATATTTTATAAATCATTTTTATCAATTTATTTGTTCTACACTACTTCTTATTTTATTTTTATCAAACTAATTTTATAATAAAAGCTAAAGCCAAATTTTTTTTAGATATAATCTTGCTAAAATATTCAAAACTAGGAGACCCAAGTGGTATTTATTGATAATGTTTATGCTGAAGAAGTTATGGATTCAAGAGGAAATCCAACAGTTAGAGCAACAGTTATATTAAGTGATGGTACAAAGTCTAGTGCAATAGTTCCAAGTGGGGCGAGTACTGGTAAAAGAGAAGCACTTGAGTTAAGAGATGCTGATAGTAGATTTTTAGGAAAAGGTGTTTTAAAAGCAGTAGAAAATGTAAATACAAGAATTGCTGATGAGCTAATAGGTCAAAGTCCTTTTAATCAAGCTGAGATAGATGCAATTATGAAAGAATTAGATGGTACAAGTAACTATTCAAATCTTGGTGCAAATGCAGTATTAGGTGTGTCAATGGCTACTGCAAGAGCAGCAGCAACTTCGCTTAATATTCCATTATATAGATATTTAGGTGGAGCAAATGCTATGACTATGCCAGTTCCTATGTTTAATATTATAAATGGTGGAGAACATGCAAACAACTCTGTAGATTTTCAAGAGTATATGATTATGCCAACAGGAATTGAAAATTTCAATGAAGGATTAAGAGCAGTTGCAGAAATTTATCAACATCTTAAAAAAATAATTGATGGTATGGGTGAAAGCACTGCAGTTGGTGATGAGGGTGGATTTGCTCCAAACTTAAAATCAAATGAAGAGCCGATATCTGTTATTATGAGTGCTATTGAAAAAGCTGGTTATAAAGCTGGTGAGCAGATCTCTATTGCTCTTGATGTTGCTGCTAGTGAGTTAATAAATAGTTCAGGAAAATATGTATTAAAAGGGGAGAATAGAGAGTTAACTTCAGCTCAACTTGTAGATTATTATGCTGATTTATGCTCTAAATACCCTATAGTTTCAATTGAAGATGGTTTAAGCGAAGATGATTGGGATGGATGGAAAATTTTAACTGAAAAATTAGGTTCAAAAGTTCAATTAGTTGGAGATGATCTATTTGTGACAAATGCATCTATTGTTGCTGAAGGTATTAAAAAGGGTATTGCAAATGCAGTGTTAATCAAACCAAATCAAATTGGAACTATAAGTGAAACTATGCAAACAATTAGATTGGCTCAAAGAAATAACTACAACTGCATTATGAGTCATAGAAGTGGAGAGAGCGAAGATGCATTTATTGCTGATTTCGCTGTTGCTTTAAATTGTGGACAGATAAAAACAGGAAGTACAGCAAGAAGTGATAGAATTGCAAAATATAATAGACTTCTTGAAATTGGAACAGAAATTGGTTATAGTGAATATTTAGGAAAAGAGCCTTTTTCTAAAAAATAATGTCTAACAAAACAAGTAATATTTTTGGATTTATGCTAATAGTGATTTTTTCACTATTAGCTACTATTTATTTTGCTTATCATTGGGTAAATCTTCTTTTTGGAGATAATTCAATACAAGTTTATAGCTCTTTAAAGCATAAAAAAGAGTATTTAGAAGATGAAATCTCAAGATTGCAAAAAGAGAATGCTTATTTACAAAAAGAGTATTTTGAATTAAAAAATTTGGAGCCAGAAGAATGAAAAAAGTAATTTTAGGAATAGCTATAATATTTTGTGTAACACTTAGTGGTAGAGATAACCCATTTGCAAAATACGAAGAAGAGACAGGAAAAATGTATGAGTTAAATGAAACTCCAAAAACTGTTGAAGAGATTCAAGAAGCACAGTATATTCAAAAAGTACAAAATCAAATGAATACTCAAAATGAACCAGTTTCATCTGCACCAAAAACTAATACACAAAAAGCACCAGAAAAAACATATACTAAAAAAGAGTTAGAAGCTATTGTACAAAAAGCAAATAAACAAAATGAACAAAAAACTAAAGAGATTGTTAAAAAAGAGCTTGCAAATGTAAAAAAAGAGCCAGAACAAGTAATTTATGTAAAACCAAGAGCAGATGTAGATAGTGATAAAGCAAGTACTACTGTAAATCCTAATGTAAATTCATTAAAACAAAAAAATATTTTGCCATTTTTAAAGATTGAAAGTAGTGATAATGAGTTAATTATACGAAGTGATCATAAAATGTTTAAAAAGTTTTCTATAGACAAAGAGAATAAATTAGCTTTTGATTATAAAGCTAAAGTAAGTTTTAATACAAAAAAAGAGATTTTAACAGGAAATAATTTTAAAAATATAACAGTTGGAAATCATCAAAAAGGTGGTTATTACAGAGTTGCCGTTGAACTTGGTTCTAAAGTGTCAAAGTATAGTGTTGATGTTAAAAATGAAGAGATTGTAATAAGATTAAAATAAATATTTTTACTCTTGGTATTTTACTAATAATCTTATTTCAATATTATTTTGCCCAAAATTCAATTTTTGAAGCAAAAAGTACTGGACATTCAATCATAGGATAGTGTCCTGCTTCTTCAAATTCTATAATTTCAACATCTTTAAACTCTTCAAAATATTTTACTACTTCATTTTTTGAGAAAACTGGAAAATCATATTTTCCAGTGATAATTTTAATAGGAATATCAATTTCAAGCTTTTCAAAATTACTTTCATAATCTACATTTAAATACATATTCATATAAGCAATTCTAGCTTCTAAAATAGAAGAGTTGTAAGCTAAATTTATACGATAATCTCTCCAAGTTTGATTATATCTTTTGCTAGATTGCTCTACTATATCTTCTATTTTACCACTGTTTTTTTCCATTTGAGTTAATAAATTATCTTTAGCTTTTTGTGTACTTTTTACTCCTTTATACGATATTGGAGTTAGTAAAATTAGTTTTTTAACTCTTTTATCTTTTGAAGTTATATGTTGAGCTATCATTGATGACATAGAGTGAGCTACTAAAACATAATCAGTCAATTTTAAATTTGTTACTAAATTTATCACATCATTTACAGCTTCATCTAAATTATATTTTCCTAAAATATTTTTTGATAAGCCATAACCTCTTAAATCAACCATAAAAATTGTAAAAAGATTTTTATCAAAGTAGATTAAACAATTTTCATAATTTGTACAATCTCCCATTAATTCATGTAAAAAAATAAGTTTTTTTTCACCATTTCCAAATTTTTTGTAGTTTAATATTTTCATTATTTTTGCCTTTAAAAAAAAATTCTAGTATAAAATGAATAATATTATGATAAAGAAAAGTTTAAGAACCTTTAGGTATAATGCAAAACTTTTTTAGAAAACACTACAACAGTTTCCTAGAATGGTAGTATCGCTTCAAACTATTTTGAAGATTACGAGAAGCATGAGTGGGGCTATAACTACTCAAACCAAATATTATAAAGGAAAGAAATGCCTACAATACAACAGCTTGTAAGAAAAGAGCGAAAAAAAGTGGTTGAGAAATCAA
>JAGOHQ010000141.1 GCA_017996075.1 Aliarcobacter sp. | reverse complement strand
TAGCAGTTACACTTTTAGGATTTAAAGAGAAATTCGAAGAGGGTGCAGTTATGCAAATAGATTTTGATTGTAATAGCTGGATTGATATTGACAAAAACAATGCAAAACTAATAAGCTATACTATTCCAAAATAGTTTAGCTTACTTTATATTTTTATTCATCAAAGCAATAGTTGCCAAATTTGTAAGCTCATTTAATGTTTTTGAGTCTAGTTTTCTATCACCAATAACAAAACTAAAAATCTCAATAAAGTTATCTCTTCCCCAAACTCTAAGCTCGGAAACATTCAAAAACTTTTCAGTACTTAAAGTTTGACCTTTATTATTTTTAATTATAACTTTTGCACTATCACTATTTTCAAAGTTTCCTTTTATTCCATCGTTGTTTTTAATTTGATAGCTTACAATTGCATCTAAAATCTTACCGCTTACCAAACTTCCATTATCTACAACTTTTTTTGGAAAACCACTATCTTTTAAAAAATCATCCCATTTATCTGCAAAAAGATTTGTAGATATTAAAAGTAAAACTAAACCTAAAAAATTTTTCATTTTTATTTTCCTAAACAAAATTCACCAAACATAACATCTAACATCTCATCATTTTCATAAGGTCTTGTAATATTCGAAATTTCATGTAACGCTTCTGTTATGTGGTGTGCAAAAAACTCTAATTCTCCACTATATAGTGGAGTTTTTGCCATTTTTATATTTTGTAATGTATTTTCAACACTATTTATTTGTCTTTTTGAAACAAGAGTTAGCTGATCTGTTCCACTATTTTCATCTAATATTTTTTCTATACTCTTAATAAGTAAATTAATATTCTGCTTTGTTGAAAGTTCTATAAATTCACCTATTAAATCTGTTTCAAAGAAATTTGGTAAATCTGTTTTATTTAAAATCTTGATAATATTTTTATTTTCTTGTGAAGCTAAAAGCTCTAAAATCTTATCATCTTCGCCATCTTTAATTCTGCTATTATCAAATAAAGCCACAATAATATCAGCTTCATTTATAGCATTTATTGATTTTTCAATTCCAATTTGCTCAATTACATCACTTGTATTTTCTCTAATTCCAGCAGTATCAACTATTTTAATAATATGAGTTCCAATTTTCACACTCTCTTCAATTGTATCTCTTGTAGTTCCTGCAATATCAGAAATAATAGCTCTATCATAGTTAAGTAATTTATTTAAAAGACTAGATTTTCCTACATTTGGTTTTCCAACAATTGCAACTTTAAACCCATCAATCATACCTTCTCTTCTTTTACTAGCTTCTAGGGTATTTTCTAATTTTAGCTCTATTGCAGCTATCTTTTCTTCAATTTTTAAAAAAATATTACTAGGTAAATCTTCTTCAGCATAATCAATAGTAACCTCTGTATATGCAAGCATAAAAAGCAAATCTTCTCTGATATCTTCTACAAAATCTTTAAGCTCACCTTTTAGTTGCCTAGCCAATAGTTTTACAGCATCACTACTTCTTGCTTCAATTATTTTTGATATTGCTTCTGCTTTACTCAAATCTATTTTATTATTCAAAAAAGCTCTTTTTGAAAACTCTCCAGCAGTTGCCATCCTTGCACCATATTCTAAAACTGTATCCAAAACAATTGAAGCAATCGCAACTCCACCATGAATTTGAAACTCAATTATATCTTCACCTGTAAAAGAGTTTGGAGCTTTAAAATATAAAATTATAGCTTCATCTATAATATTTTGATCTTTATCATACAAATAAGATAGTGTTGCAACTCTTGGATTTATAGTAGTTTTTTGTGAGATTTTAAAAGCAATTTCAAGAGCTTTTGCTCCTGAAACTCTAACTATTGAAATAGAACCTATTCCAGATGCTGTAGCAATTGCTACAATAGTATCATCGTTATACAATATTAATCTTCTTTTTGTTTGTACTCATTTACAAGTACATATTTTTCACCTTTTATATTTGTTTTAACAGCAACATATTTTAAAGGAAACTCTTCTCTTAATCTTTTAAGAGCAATATGTACTAAAATACCATCAAGAGGCTTTGTTTTAAAGCTTCCCTTCTCTTTGATTATCTCAATTACAGGCTCTAAGTATAGACAAATAGCAGCTTCTTGATTTTTTAAAAATTCAGCAACTTCAAGGCGAAGCATCAATCCAAATTTATCATTTATCCAGTTAAATAAGATATATGATAAAGCCTTGTATCTATAGCCCTCTTTTCCAATAAGCAGTGCAGAATCTTCTCCCAAAAATTCAATAAAAATTGTCTCATCATCATAAAAACTAACTTTTATATCTTCTAATCTAAAACAAGATTTATCAAACAAAAGATTTAAACCATTTTTTATCTCTGATATTATTTCATCTTTTGATTTTTTAATTATAATTTTTGAAATATCATTTGATTTTTCTTCATGATAAAACTTATCAAAAATCTTCTCTTTTGATTCAACTTTTGGAACATTACAAGAAACTTCTTTTGTTTCTAAAGTTTTCTTGCAATCTTTTTCAACACTCTCTTTATTAGAATTTTCCAATCTTGAACTCACATCTTCAATGTTTACACTCTTATTTTTATAAGATTTCAAAAAATCATTATTATCTACTTTATCTGTTTTACAAACAGCACATATTATCGCTCGTTTTTTTCCAAAACCCAAAAAACCATTACTTGGTTGCTGAAATACTTCAATTGAAAGTTCTGTAATAGAACATCCAAACTCTAAAGTTGCCATTTCGTAGGCTTTTTCTAAACTATCTGCTTCAAACTTTTTCATAACTTCCTACTTAATTAGTATTTGCGACTCTTTTTTTCTCAAATATTCTATTAATAGTATATTGTTGAGCTATAGTAAATAAGTTATTTACAAACCAATATAGAGTAAGTCCTGCTGGGAACCACAAGAAGAAGAATGTAAATACTATTGGTAATAGTTGGAAAATCTTCTTTTGCATCTCATCTTGCATTGTATTTGGTGTAATTTTTTGTTGAATATACATTGTTGCACCCATTAAAATCGGTAATACAAAATATGGATCCATTTCAGCTAAATCATGTATCCAAAAAATCCATTCAGCACCTTTTAATTCAATTGCATTGATTAAAACTCTATAAATAGCAAAGAAAACTGGAATTTGTAAAATTAATGGTAAACATCCACCCATTGGGTTTGCACCATGTTTTTTATACAATTCCATCATTGCCATTGATTGTTTTTGCTTATCACCTTTATATTTATTTTGGATATCTTTCATTTTTGGTGCTAAATCTTTTAATTTTTGCATACTCATCATACCTTTATATGATAAAGGATAAAGCACAAGTTTAATTAAAATAGTTAAAGCAACAATAGTCCAACCCCAGTTTCCAATATATCCTTGTAAAAATTGAAGAAGAACAAACATTGGTTTTGCAATAAATGTAAACCAACCATAATCTATAACATCAATTAACTCAGGATTTAAAGCTTCTAAATCTTTATAATTTTTTGGTCCCATAAATCCACTAAAATTTGTACTAGTTCCAGCTTGAATAAATGCTTGAGGATCATTATTTGCATCAGGCATAAGAGTAATAGCTAATGATTTCTCAAAATTATAAATAACAGTTGCATAATATCTATCAAAATTTGATAT
>JAGOHQ010000140.1 GCA_017996075.1 Aliarcobacter sp. | reverse complement strand
TACAACAACTGTAACTTCATAAAAACTTCCATAAAAGATAATATCTTTTATAATAGCCTCAATCTTTCCATCTTCGCAGATTTTTATATTTTCTGGTCTTATATAAGAATTTTCAGATATTTGTGAGATTTTTCCTAAAAAATTTGCACAGTATAAATTTGCTGGATTATTATAAAGCTCTTTACAAGTACCAACTTGCAAAATATCTCCACCATGCATAATAGCAATTCTATCAGATAAGAAAAAAGCATCCTCTTTATCATGAGTGATAAATAGTGCAGTTATATTAAACTCTTTTATCATCTCTTTTAGCTCAAGCCTTAAAATATTTCGCAACTCCGTATCTATGTTACTTAAAGGTTCATCAAGTAGCAGTATTTTTGGTTTGTTTATAACAGCACGTGCTAGAGCAACTCTTTGTTGTTGTCCACCACTTAGTTCATGAGGGTATTTATTCTCATGCCCTTTTAGTTTTGTTTTTTCTAAAATCTCTTTTAACTCTTCTTGGCTAGCATTGCTTCCAAAAGTTATATTTGAAGCAACATTTAGATGAGGAAGTAGAGCATAGTTTTGAAATACAATAGCTACTCCTCTTTTATTTGGCTCAATATCAATATCTTTTGAAAAAACTATATTTCCATCTATTTTTATCTCGCCACTATCAGGTTTTTCTAAACCAGCAAGCATCCTTATAAATGTAGTTTTCCCACTTCCACTAGTTCCTAAAATTGTAAAAATTTCGCCTTTTATTAAATCAAGATTTAAACTATTTGCAACACAAATATTGCCTTTACAAAATATTTTTCTTAAATTTTTTATTTCAACTATTTTTTTCATTTTTTCTTTCTTTTTGGTTTAAAATTTAAAAGCAACACAGCACTAGCAGTTGAAAGTACCAAAATAAGTGATGGGAAACCAGTTTTATAAAGCATCTCATTACTTGCTAGCTCATAGATTCTTACTGCTAGTGTATCAAAATTAAATGGTCTTAAAATCAAAGTTGCTGGAAGCTCTTTTGCAATATCAATATATAAAATTAAAAAACCACTAAGCAAATAAGGTTTTAAAATAGGAAGATATATTTTAAAAATAGACTCTTTTTCGTTTTTGCAAAATATACGGCTTGTATCATCTAATGAGCTATTTATTTTGCTAAAACCATTTTCAACACTACCAATACTTGCTGCAAAATATCTTGTAGTATATGCAAAAATTAAGATTATAAATGAACCACTAAAAAACATAAAACCCAATCCACGGTCTAAATAATTTGCTATCAAAAGTAGTCCAACAGCAACAACAGCACCAGGAATAGAGTATCCAAGCATTGAAACTTTGTGAGTAAAGTTTGATACTTTTGTAGGAAAAAATCTTAAATAATATACGATAAAAAAAGCCAAAGATATTATAAAACTACTAGAAACTATATTTAATTTTAAAGTATTAAACAAATACTCAAATGCTGTAAAATCAAGAGTGTTTATATCCAAAAAAGTCCAATAAAGCAAAACAGCAGTAGGTATAAAAAGTGTAAAAAGTGAAATTATAAAAGATACTAAAAATGCAAAAAAGTTATATTTTCCTTTTAATTTTATTTTTGAAGCTTTTTCACTACTGTTTGTTGAGCTCGAAAATCTAAATTTTTTTCTAATATTATGCTCTACTAAAAGAATTAAAAATACAAAAACAAGTAAAACAATTGCGATATTTATAGCTCCACCTAAATCACCATAACCAAACCAAGATTTAAAAATCCCAACACTAAAAGTCTCTATCCCAAAGTATAAAACAGTTCCATAATCGCTTAAAGTCTCCATAATAGCAAGTATTGTTCCTGCAAAAATTGCTGGATATGATAAAGGAAGATAAACACTAAAAAAAGCTTTTATTGGGTTTAATTTATATAAAGATATAAGCTCTACAACCGATTTTGATACCATTCCAAAAGATACACGAGCTAGTATAAAAACATATGGAAACATTGCAATTGTAAAGATAAAAATAGCTCCGCTCATATTTAAAATATCAAGTTTTATGGATGTATCATTTAAAATTTGTGATAAAAGTCCACGAAATTCAAAAAATCCAACATAAGTATAACCAAAAATATATGCAGGATAAGCCAAAGGAAGTATAAAACAAACAGAAAAGAACTTACTACCAAAGTACTCAAATCTAGCACTTAAGTAGGAAGTTATTACTCCAAGTATTATTACAAATATTGCAGTACCTATTATTAAATAGATTGTATTTAATGAATATTCTAATAAAAAATTATGTTCTAAAAACTCTTTATTAAAAGAGCCATTAAATAGAAAATATATTATTAGTATCAAAATTGGAAGTGATATAAGTAGCCCTAAAATAGGGGCTACTAAAAGCTTTATATTTTTTATTTCCAATTCCCTTTTGTTGCTATTTCAACAGCTTTTCGTGTCTGTTTTCCAACTTCATTTAAAGGTATTGTATCTTCTTTGAACTCTCCCCAAGAAGCAACTATTCCAGCTGGTTTAACTTTTGGATTAACAGGATATTCATAGTTTCCTTGTGCTAACTGTCCTTGAGCTTCTTCGCTTGTTAAAAACTCTATTAGTTTTATTGCATTTTCTTTATTTGGAGCAAATTTTGTAATACCAGCACCTGAAATATTTATATGAGCACCTGTAGTTTTTTGTGCAGGAAAAAATACTTTTACCTCTTTTGCTATTTCTTCATCAACTTTATCACCACTATTTGCCATAACTCCTAAATAATAAGAGTTTACAATAGCAATATCAGCTTCACCAGAAGCCACTGCTCTTATTTGATCTTTATCAGCACCTTTTGGATCTCTTGCAAAGTTATTTACTAAACCTTTTACGAACTCTAAAGATTTTTCTTCACCATGATGTGCGATAATAGAAGCAAGAAGTGACTTGTTATAAGCATTTGTTGAACTTCTAGTTATCACTTTTCCTTTAAATTCGGGTTTTGTAAGTGAAAAATAGTCATCTAAGTGTGCTGGGTTTATAGTTTTTGGATTATAAACGAAAAGTCTAGCTCTTTTTGTAATAGCAAACCATTTTCCACCTTCATCTCTTAGGTGAGCTGGAATATTTTTTTCTAATGTTTTTGAGCTAACCCCTTGAAGCAAATCCCTCTCTTTTGCTTCGTATAAATTTCCAATATCAGCAGTTATGAGAATATCTGATGGGCTATTTGCACCTTCTATTGATAATCTTGAAACAAGCTCTTCAGCTTTTGCAGTTATAAGGTTTACTTTAATACCAGTTTTTTCCTCAAATTTTTTGAACAAAGCTTTATCTGAGTCGTAGTGTCTTTGTGAATATACATTTACTTCACTACCACTTGCAAATAAAATATTTGCAAAAAATAGCGAACAAAGTAGCGATTTTTTAAGCATTTAATCATCCTTTTTTATTTTATAATACATAATTTTTAAATTTAAAGTGATATGTTATAGCAAGTAAGCTTTAATATTTCTTAATATTAAGAATGATTATCAAGAGTATGGAATTTTATATTTTATTATTTATTGGTATAATCTAAAAAAATTTTACAGGATAAAAGATGATTTTAATGATTGATAACTACGATAGTTTTACATACAATATTGTTCAATATTGCCTAGAATTAGGAGCTGATTTAAAAGTTATAAGAAATGATGAGTTAA
>JAGOHQ010000139.1 GCA_017996075.1 Aliarcobacter sp. | reverse complement strand
TACAAAAAAGCTTGGGAAATTGATGATGCATTTAAACTACTTATAGATGAAAAAGGTAAACATTTTGATCCTATTTTAGTTGATATGTTTATTCAAAATAAAGAAGAGGTAATAACTATTTTTAATAGGTTCAAAGAAGAAGATTTATGAAATTTTTAAGATTTATTTATAAAGTTATTATAAATCCGATTATTGGACCTATTGTTGTTGCTTCTACTGCTTTGATACTATTAGCTATCTTTTATCTTCCATCTTTATCTTTAAATAACCAAAAAGAAAAAATAACTAGAGAATCTAAAGAGATACTTCATCACTTAAAAACATTTAGAACCTATTATAACGAATTTGTCGTATCCAAAGTAGAAAACTTACCAGATATAAAAGTTGATTATAATCATGAATATAGTTCAAATACTATACCTCTTCCAGCAACAACCATTCATAATATTAGTGAAAAATTATCACAAAATGAGAATGTCAAAGTTAATTTTTTTAGTGATTATCCATTTCCAAATAGAGCAAATAGAGTTTTAGATGAATTTCAAAAAAATTCAATTAAATTTTTAAGAGAAAACCCAAATGAAATTTTTATAAAACAAGATATAGTTGATAATAAAGAGGTTATTCGTGTAGCCTTTCCTGATACTATGAATTCAAATAGTTGTCTTGCTTGTCATAATGGAAGAGCTGATAGTCCAAAAAAAGATTGGAAACTTGGTGATGTAAGAGGTGTTTTAGAAGTTGTTATGCCAATTCACGAGGAGTTTGTTTTAAGTTCAATTCACACGAGAAATATATTAATTTTTATGCTTTTAGTGATTTTATCTTTTATAATTCACTATACTATTTTGTATCTACTTAAACAAAAAGAGACAAAAGAACAAACAAAAAAACTTCAAGATGAAGTAGAAAAACAGACAAAAGATTTAAAAGATAGCAATAGGCTACTTTTGGAACATAAAAAAGCTGTTGATGCAAGTGCTATTGTCTCAAAATCTGATTTAAATGGAAATATAACTTATGTAAATAGTACTTTTTGTGAAATATCAGGTTATAGTAAAGAGGAATTAATTGGAAAACCTCATAGCATTGTTAGACATCCTGATAGCCCAAAAGAGTTATTTAAAGAACTTTGGAGCACTATTAAAAATAAACAGGTATTTAAAGCAAATATAAAAAATAGGAAAAAAGATGGTTCAGATTATTTTGTTTCAAGTACCATAGTTCCTATTTTAGATAGTAATGGCGATATTATCGAGTATCTATCTTTAAGGTATGATATTTCAGATCTTGTAAAAGCTAAAGAGAAAGCTCAATTTGCGGAGCAAGTAAAATCAACATTTTTAGCAAATATGAGTCATGAAATAAGAACTCCTCTAAATGCAATTATTGGTTTTTCAGATATTTTATGTGAATCAAATTTGGATATAAAAGATAAAGAGAGTGCAACAATAATTTCAAAAAGTGCAAAATCTCTTTTAAATATTATTAATGATGTTCTTGATATATCAAAAATAGAAAATGGTAAATTAGAGCTAGAACATCACACTTTTTCTTTATTTGATTTAACAGAGAGTATTGTTGAGCTATTTTCTGTTAGTACAAAAGATAAAAATATAAAATTTATATATGAAGTTGATCCACACTTACCAGATTTTATAATAGGTGACTCTACAAGATTACAGCAAGTTATTTCTAACTTATTAAGTAATGCTATCAAATTTACACCTAGGTTTGGAAAAGTAACTTTTGATATTAAAGTTCTTTCAAATGATTTAGAAACTAAAAAATCTATTATCAGTTTCAAAATAAAAGATAGTGGCATTGGAATGACTTCTGAACAATTAAAACTAATTTTTAAACCATTTGCACAAGCAGATAGTGGAATTAGTAGAAAATTTGGTGGAACTGGTTTAGGTTTATCAATTTGTAGTGATATTATAAAAAAGATGGGTTCTAAAATAGAGGTAAAAAGTATTTATGAAAAAGGTAGTGAATTCTCATTTGAATTAGAGTTTGATACATTAAAGAAAGATAATGCACTTAATTTAAAGAGTAATATAAATTTTGGTATTTATAGTGCAAATCCAAATATTACCAAAATAAAAAATATTACAAAAAATTATTTAGAAAAGATAGGTAATGTTTTTGATTTTAGTGAAGATATTGATAAAAAAGCATCTTTATTGTTTTGTTTTGGGGGAGATGAATTGGCATCATTTTTACCAATATTTACAACAAAAAATCCTAATGGAAAAATTGTTTATGTTGGTGATAAAAGTAGATTAAGTCCTTTTACTTTGCTTATGATTGATTATATAATTGAACTACCAATTTATGGTTCAAAAATATATAATATTTTAGCCCAAAATTCTAATTTACATTGTAGTGTAATAGATACTTCAAAAAATGAAAAAGAGTTTACAGCAAATGTTTTAGTTGCTGAAGATAACCCAAACAATCAAAAATTAATAGAGATATTACTTAAAAAAATTGGAATAACTCCTATAATTGTGTCAAATGGAAAAGATGCTGTTGAAGAGTATAAAAAACAATATTTTGATCTAATTTTAATGGATATAAATATGCCAATTTTAGATGGTATTTCAGCAATGAAACAAATAAAAATTTTAGAAAAAAATACAAACTCTAAAAAAACTCCGATTATTGCATTAACAGCGAACTCAATTGCTGGAGACAAAGAGAGATATTTACAAGAAGGTATGGATGGTTATTTATCAAAACCTATTGAGTTTGATAAACTTGTCTCTATTTTAAGAGATTTTCTTCAAAAGCAACCTTTAGAAGATAAACAAATTAAAAAGAATTTAAATATTTTAGAGACTACGAAAATATCAAAATTTAATAAACAAGATGCTATGAAACAACTATCTTTAGATGAAAGTACTGTTGATATGCTATTAGACAATCTCTTTTTAACACTTGATAGTGATATAGAAAATTTACAAAAAGCGATTGATGATAAAAATAGTGATCACATTGTAAAATTTTCTCACTATATAAAAGGGGCTTGTTCATCTTTAGCGATGAATGAAGCTTCTTTAATTTTGGAAGATATTGAGAAAAAAGCTCTAAAAGGAGAAGTTGATTTTAATTTAGATGAATTAAAATCAATACTTAAAGATATTCAAGACTCTTTATGAGACAAAAAAAATTAATTAGAAGTTTTAAAAACTTCTAATTAGACTACTCATAAATTGCTTTATGCTCTATTTTAGTACACTTATTTTGTACAACTTTTAATCCACTATCAAGAGCTTTTTGTGCAGCTTCATTGTTTGAAAGTCCTAGCTGAAACCAAACAGTTTTTATATTTTTCTCATTTTTTAAAACCAAAACTTCATCTACAACTTTTGCTATAGCATCAGGTTTTCTAAAAATATCTACAATATCAATATCAAAAGGTATTTCAGCCAAACTTCTGTAAACTTTTTCACCCAAAATCTCATCCTCTTTTGGATAAATTGGAACTATTTTAAAACCAACATTTTGCAAATACTGTGCAACTCTATAAGAAGCTTTTTCATTATCAGGAGAGAGTCCTACTATTGCAATAGTTTTTGTCTCTTCAAAAATTGCTTTTATTTCATCTTTATTTGAATTTACTGTTGGAAATTCACACTCCATTTTATTCTCCTTATTTTAGATTGTTT
>JAGOHQ010000138.1 GCA_017996075.1 Aliarcobacter sp. | reverse complement strand
AAACATTTCACATCTTTCATCTTTTGTTATTTTAAAAGTTCTTTGAATTGGAAATGTCATCGAAGTACAAGAAAAAGCATTTCTTGCATTTGAATTTTTTAATTTTTCGTAAGCTTTAATTAGATATTTCTCTTGCAAAAATGGAGCCGTTGCATAGATTGTACAGACAAAATCTATTTTTTCACCTTGAGCTTTTAAAAATTCTATAGCATGATTTACAACAGCACCTGTTCCTGTAAAATCATCACTCAGCTCTTTTGGTCTTATAAATGGAACATCTGCCCCATAACTTCTAGCAATTTTTGCTATCTCTTCATCATCTGTTGAAACAATAACTTTATCAAAAAGTTTTGATTTAATAGCAACCTCAATACTATAAGCAATAAGTGGTTTACCATGAAATAATTTTATGTTTTTTTTGGGAATTCTTTTGCTTCCACCTCTTGCTGGAATTATTGCTACACAACTATTTTGCATAGTATCCTCCTGTTTTTGGTATTCCTCGAAATTCTATTTTATTTTCATCTTTAAGTTGTTTTATATATCTCTCTATTGTTCTTTGAGTTATTTGTGGGAAATGATTTGATATTGCCTTTGCTCTTATAGGTTGATTTTGTTTTATATACTCATATATTTCATTTACACCGACATTTACACCGACATTTACACCGACATTTACACCGACATCTATTATCTCATTTTCCACTCTTTTATAAAAAGTAGTTCTTACAGCTTCCCACTCATACTCAAATGTTGGTTTTGGAAGTCCATATTCTAAACACTCATTTATTATATTTATAGTTCCCTTTCCCCAATTTTCTATAAATCCACACTTATAAAATACAGATGCCATTGTTGGATTAAATGGTTTTGATTGATGTGGTTTATCAAATTTTTCAATTGGGACTTCAGGATTTAGTGTTGCACCATTATAAAGAACAAGTTTATCATCATAAACTCTTATTTGTAAATTTGAGGTATTTGTATAGTCTCTATGAATTAATGCGTTTATAATGGCTTCTCTCAAAGCCTCATAAGGATACTCTAGTTTTTCTCTTCTGTGAACTCCCTCATAAGAGATATATGCTTTTAGATATTTAAGTCTTAAAATATCAAGTATCATATCCACTTGATTTATCAAATTTCCCTCTACTATATCACTACTTTGTATATCTGTCTCACTTAAAAATCTTCCTATTTTTGAGTGCGATTGAATATAGTATTGCTGTGGATTTTTACCAAAAAGTAAAATGGCTGCTCTTTTTAGATAATTTCCATCATATAGATTTAATTTTCGTAAAAGATCTTCTAAATTATCTTCATTTACAATATCAGGGACTCTATCTTTTGCTAGTTTTTTAAATTTTTCAATAGTTTTTAAATCTATCTCTTCTAAAGTAAATCTCTCTTCAGCAACATCATCCCAAGTTTTACCATATTTTTTTAGTAAAAAGTTTGTAAGATTTCCACCATTTAACTCTATTGTGTTACTTCCACTTCTTATATAAAATTTACCATTATATGAAATTGGTGCATAGGTTTTATTCACCTTTACTTCTAAATAGTTCTTATTATTTGAATTTTTTAAAATAATATCTACGACTAATCCCAAACGATTATTTATCTTATTTGGAAGAAGTTCAATCAACTCTTCAATATTTTCAACACCTAGAATCACTGCATCATCATTCAAACCAATATATAAAATACCGCCTTCACTATTTGCAAAGGCACAAATAGTTTTTAAATATTCATCTTTCCATATTTGTTTAAACTCAACAGTTTGAGACTCTAGAAGTTTATGCATCTATTTTAAAACCTCAAACAAAGTTTTAATAACATACTCTTGCTCTTCATTGCTCAAACTTGAATACATAGGAAGAGAAAAGCACTCATCATAGTATATATTCATAATAGGTGTATCTTCGTTTCCATATCCAAGAGATTTATAATATGGCTGTTTATTTATAGGAATATAGTGAAGCTGAAGTCCTATATTTTTCTCTCTCATTTTGTTAAATAGTTCTACTTTTGAGATATTTAATTTTGAAAAATCAACTTTTACAACAAAAAGATGATACGATGAATTCTTAGTAAAACTATAAAGTGGTTTTACAACACTATTTAAAAAAGCTTTATCATACTTTAAAGCTATCTCTTTTCTTCTTTTTACAAAACTATCTAGTTTTTTTAATTGACTAATTCCCAAAGCAGCCTGCATATCTGTGATTCTATAATTAAATCCTAAAGAGTGCATCTCATAGTACCAAGGTGCAAAGTCTGGTAATCTTTTTATTCCATGAGCTCTTAGCTCTAGTAATTTTTCATAAATCTCTTTAGAGTTTGTAGTAACAGCTCCACCCTCTCCTGTTGTTATATGTTTTACTGGATGAAAAGATAAGATACTGCAATCACTATTTTCACAGCTTCCAGCTTTTATATCTTCAAAAGTTGCTCCCAAAGAGTGTGCACAATCTTCTAATATTTTTATATTGTAACTCTCTTTTAGATATTTTAATTTTTTTTGATTTACTATATTTCCACTAAAATTTACTACATATAAGGCTTTTATTGATCTATCTTTTTTAAGCTCTTCTTCACACAAATCTAAATCTATATTTCCATCTTCTTGTATATCTACAAAAATAGGAATCGCTTCAACATATAAAATACTATTTGATGTTGCTACAAAAGAGTTTGGAGTGGTTATTACTTTATCACATTTGTTTAATAAAACTAAAGAAGCTAAGTGAAGTGCAGCTGTTCCATTTGCTACAGCTACACAATATTTTGCATTTGTATATCTACAAAGCTCATCTTCAAACTCTTTTATTTTTGGACCAGTTGTTAAAAAGTCTGATTTTAAAACTTCAACAACACTATTTATATCATCTTCATCAATGCTTTGTTTGCCATAAGGTATAAAATTCATCATGATTTATCTACCATTTTCAAAAACTCTTCACTACTTAACCACTGCTTATTATTCCCAGAGTTATACTCAAATCCTTGCTCTACTGGAACTCCTACTTCACCTAAAAGATTTTTTGAAAAATCTGTTCCACTTGTAAATTTAATAGTTGGTTTTATTACATAATGATTTTCAAACTCTAAAGTTAAGTGGCTATCATCTGCTGGGCACATAATCTCATGAAGTTTCTCACCTGCTCTTATTCCAATAATCTTATGAGGTAAATTTGGAGCTAAAGCTTTTGCCATATCAACTATTTTCATAGATGGAATTTTTGGAACAAATATCTCCCCACCTTGCATTCTTTCGAAATTTTTTAAGACAAAATTTACACCATCTTCAAGTGTTATAAAAAATCTTGTCATCCTCTCATCTGTTATTGGAAGCTCTTTTACACCTTCACAGATTAATTTTTTGAAAAAAGGAACAACCGAACCCCTACTCCCTACAACATTTCCATATCTTACAACTGAAAATTTTATATCATTTTTTCCAACCAAATTATTTGCAGCAACAAAAAGTTTATCACTTGCTAGCTTTGTTGCACCATATAGATTTACAGGATTTGCAGCTTTATCAGTTGAAAGGGCTATTACTCTTTTTACACCGTTTTCTAAGGCTGCTTCAATTACATTTTGAGCACCATCAATATTTGTTTTAATACACTCCATAGGATTATATTCAGCTATTGGAACATGTTTTAAAGC
>JAGOHQ010000137.1 GCA_017996075.1 Aliarcobacter sp. | reverse complement strand
TTTAAAGTCTCTTTTGTTTTTGGATTTAAAACAACATCTTCTAAATTTTTTTGTGCAGAAATTAACTCAAACATCTCTTGATCTTTTATAATTGTTTCAAGTTTTATTTTTGAAACTGTTGAGCCTTTTTTATTTGGATGAGATATTTTATACAAAACTTCATCTGGAATATAAAAGTTTCTATTTATGCCACCAAATGGTGTTAAAACCTCATCATAATCAACCAAATTTTTTGAAATCAAAGTTGAACTCTCTTCAAGAAGACTTCTATATTTTATCTTCTCATAATCATCATTTGATATTAGCTCAAGTAGATAGTTCATCTCTCTTAATGTTCCATCTCCACCACTATACTCCTCTTTTAAAAGAGCCAAAAATAGTATTTTCTCTTGCTCATCCAAGCCTTGTTCTTTAAAAAATTCTTCTATTAAAATCTTGTTTGTAGTTGCATTTATTCTATCTTTTATTCTATTTTCTACAAGTAAAAGTTTATTTTTTAATCTATTTGAACTAGGAGAATTTATATCAAAATTTCTTTTTACAATATTTAGTTGTTGAGTGATATCAATTTTTAAAAATTGGTCTTGAAGATACTCTAAGTGGTCACTATAATTTTTTATTTCAGGTAATACAAACTCACTATTTCCACTTTCAAGCATTTTTAAATATGCACTAGAAAGTGCTACACTTGAGTTTATAAGTTCTAATTTTGAAGCTTCATTTAATTTTACTTGATCAAAAGCAACTTGAATCAACCATCCATACTCAAGCAAAGATTTTATCAAACTTAGTTTTTCTAAATGTTCATATTTTTCAATACTATAAAACTGTCCTAAAATATCAATTGTACTTAGTACATCTCTTCCATTTATATACTCTTTTGAGAGGTACTGCAAAATTTTTGCTTCTTCTAAACTACATTTTAGCTGATTAAAAAATTTTGTTTTTTCAACATTTTTTGCCTTTAAAAAATCTATTACCTCTTGCATAAAACCCTTACAAATATTAATTTAATTAAGCATATATATTATCTTAAATCGTCTTAACTACAAATGAATAAAAAAATGATAAAATACAAACATTTATTTTTAAAGGAGACTTTTATTATGCTAAAAGTTATTAAGTTCTCTTCTATTTTTATAGTTTTATCTATTTTTACTGCTTGTGCTGGTCATAAAAAAGCTATGGAAGTTTTGCCAAACGAATTGGAGCAGTTAAATCAAGATTGCAAAAGAGATAGCTTGGCTTTTGAGTTAGATTGTTATGATTTTATAGCTACTAAAAATAGTTTTGCAATGCTAAGACTTGGAATTGATGCTCAAAATAAGGGAAGACCTGCTGAAGCCTTTGAAAGATATACAAAAGCACAAAAAGCTGGTAATTTCTATGCAAATGCACTTTTATCAACTCTTTATGGTAATGGTTTAGGTGTAGAATTTGATGAAAAAAAATCTATAAATCTTCTAAAAGATGTTGAAGATGTTGATCCAATTGCAGCTTATAGATTATCTTACTACTATTTTTCAAATGGAAATCCACAAAAAGCTATAGAACTTCTTGAATATGCTGCTACAAATGAAGTAAAAGATGCTCAAAAAGATTTAGTTTTAGTTTATACAAATGGTCAATATATTGAACAAAACGATGAAAAAGCTCTTTTTTATGATAATTTATATCAAGATGGAAAAGAAGATTTTACAAAAAAAATTTATGGTAGATAGTAGATGAGAAATTATATTTTATTACCAATTTTTACTATTTTTCTTTTTAGTGCTTGTTCTTTTAAAATGCCAGAATTTCTAACTTTTTCTGATATAAATTATGATGAGCTTCTAAAAGAAGCAAATATTTGTCAAGATTTAGATACTCAAAAAGAGAAGTTAGATTGTTATAAAAAAATTGAAAATAGTAACTCTTTTGCACAAATTAGGCTAGGAACTTATTATTCAACAAAAAACGACTATAAAGAGAGTTTAAAATACCTAAATATGGCTGATGAGAATAAAAATCTCTATGCAAAATTGCCATTAGCTCTTTTATACTACAAAGGAGAAGGAGTTAAAAAAGATATAAATAAATCTTTTGAACTTCTAAAAGAGTCTAGCGATATTGACCCTATTGCAGCATTTCAGTTATCAAGATTTTATCTTCAAGGGATAAATACAAAAATAGATAACGAAAAGGGTATAGATTTACTTGAGTTTTCTGCTCAAAATGGAGTATTTCAAGCTCAAGAGTTATTGTCAAATGTCTATAAACAAGGACTTTATGGAGTTGCAAAAGACCAGATAAAATATGAGTATTGGTTGAACAAAGCAACTTCTAATAAAGAGGATAAAAACTCAAATATTTATATCTTCTAGATTTTTTTAAAAAGGTCGCAAATCCTATTTTAAAGAGTAAAAGATGATAAAAAGTAATATCTTTTCAGGGCTTACTGTTGGAATTATTGCATTGCCTTTATCTATGGCACTTGCAATTGCAACTGGAGTTCCACCTCAACTTGGTCTTTATACAGCAATTGTTGCAGGAATTTTAGCAGCTATTTTTGGAAGTAGTAAAGTAAATATTTCTGGACCAACTGCTGCTTTTATTGTTATTTTAATCCCTATAGTTCAACAATTTGGAATAACAGGACTACTTTTGTGCGGGTTTTTATCTGGTATTATTTTAGTTTTAGTTGGACTTTTTAAACTTGGTAACTTAATAGAGCTAGTTCCTTACCCAGTAACAGTTGGATTTACATCTGGAATTGCAGTTGTAATTGCAACTTTACAAATAAAAGATTTTTTTGGGCTTACTATAGAGAATTTTAGTGGAACTTATATTGATAAAATTGTTTTACTCTACAACTCTTTTTCTACATTTAATCTTTTTGAATTTTTAACTGCAAGTGCAACGCTATTTTTACTAATAATTTGGAGAAAAACAAAAAGTAAAATTCCAGCTGCTTTGGTTGCTTTAGGAGTTGTTTCAATTTTTGTAGCTTTTTTTAACTCTTTTTATGGTTTAAATATTTCAACAATAAACTCTACTTTTACTTATGTTATTGATGGAGTAACAGCAAATGGAATTCCTCCAATACCTCTACAATTTTCTCTTCCTTGGGAGTTTTTAAAACCTCATGAAATAAATATTGATTTACTAATAAAACTTCTTCCTCATGCAATTGCAATTGCAATTTTGGGGGCTTTGGAATCACTTTTATGTGCGGTTATAAGTGATGCTATGACTGGAAATAAGACAGACCCAAATAAAGAGTTAATAGGACAAGGAATTGCAAATATGGTAGTGCCATTTTTTGGAGGAATTCCTGCAACTGCAGCAATTGCAAGAACTGTTGCAAATATAAATTCAGGAGGAACAACAAAATTATCTTCAATAGTTCACTCTATTTTTATATTGATTTCGATTTTATTAATTGCTCCAATTATCTCATATCTTCCAATGGCTGCACTATCTGCTTTACTACTTATGGTTGCTTGGAATATGAGTGAAGTTAAACACTTTGTAAATATTTTAAAAACTGCACCAAAAGATGATATTTATGTACTTCTAACATGTTTTTCTTTAACTGTTTTAATAGATATGGAAGTTGCTGTTGCTGTTGGAATTGGTCTTGCATCAATACTATTTATCAAACGAACTATTGATTTATACTCTATTGAGCTTGTAAGTGAAAAT
>JAGOHQ010000136.1 GCA_017996075.1 Aliarcobacter sp. | reverse complement strand
TTATCAGGAGAGAGTCCTACTATTGCAATAGTTTTTGTCTCTTCAAAAATTGCTTTTATTTCATCTTTATTTGAATTTACTGTTGGAAATTCACACTCCATTTTATTCTCCTTATTTTAGATTGTTTAGCTTATTTTGAATATAAGCTCTTACTTCTTGCAAGTTTATAGTTTCTATAAAATCATCAAACTTACAACCACTTGCATTTACATGCCCGCCACCATTTCCTAATTTTGAAGCTAATTGTGAAACATCAAGTTTACCATCTGCTCTAAAAGATGCATTTCCTTTTCTGCCTACATCTATAAAAAAATCATAATCACTATTTGCTCTTAAAAAACTATTTGCAGGAATTGAAATAGCTCCAAGACAATATGTCATAAGACCTTTTTGACCATTATAATATACTGTTAAATCATCTTTTATCTTATCCAATGATTTAACTAAATATGAAGCACTTAAATTATCCAAAGTATCATCAAATCCATCTTTTAGAAACTCTTTTTTCAAGCTATGGACACTATTATCCAAAACAATAGGAGCATTTTCAAGAGATAAAAATCCTATAGAATTTTTTAGTAAATAAAATTTAAAATCTCTATCAAGAGAGTTAAAAAGTATAGAGTTTATCTCTCTTGCTTTTGTAACCATTGACATTAAAACTTTTCCAAATTCAAAATTCTCTTTTTCATTTTCAAGCCAAATATCTACAGCATTTACAGTATCAACCCACTCTTTATAATCATTCAAAGGTGCTTTAAACTCTTTTAAAAGATAATCAAAAACGATTTTTGTAGCACATCTTTTATCATCTAGAAAATACCAATCATATTTTGCGGCACTTACCTTTCCAGTTATGTGATGATCCAAAAGTTGTAAAGTTATATCAAAACCACTATCTTTTAAAGATTTTATCTCTTTATCAAGCTCATCGCTTTCTTGTTGATTTAAATTTAAATCACTAATAAGAAGTAGTAATTTTTCATCTTGATAGTTTTTTATTTCTGTAATAACCAGTTTTAGAGCTTGTTTTACTTCTAAACCGTAGTTTGCATTGTAAAAATGTTTTTTAGGAAATACCTCATTTGTCAAAAATTGACAAGCATATCCGTCTAAATCTGTGTGAGAAATATGAAAAAGTCTTATATTATTCATGTTCTATATCTTTCAATGTTAATTTTGCTAAAAGGTCATTTACTTTGAATTGTAGATTATTTAAAAGTGGCCAAATAGTACAAAGCTTTGCTTTATTATTTGGGCAAGAACTTATTGCATCTGAACATTCAAAAACCATAGGATTTTTCTCTTCAGCAGCCACAACAATTTCTAAAATTGTAAGCTCGTCTATTGGTTTGTTTAAAACAAAACCACCATTTACACCTCTATGTGATATTACTAAATTTGCTTTTGCTAAATTTTGCATAATTTTTGCTAAAAATGATTTTGAAATTTGTAACTCTTTTGATAGAATATCCACATTTATAGGTTCTTTCTGCTTTGATATAGATATCAAAGATAGCAATGCATATTCACTCTTTTTTGTTAATAACATTTTTTATCCAATATAAAATTTTATTTATATTGTACAAAAGTTCTGATTAATTTTAAGTTGCCCATAAAAAAAGGGATTATGGAAAAACCATAATCCCTTTTTAAAGCTTAAAGTCTAAAATTATTTAGCTCTAATTCCTAAGCTCTCAACTACAGATGTAAATCTTGCATAGTCTGATTTTTTTAAGTATGATAAAAGTTTTTTTCTTTTTCCTACCATTTTAAGTAGCCCAAGTCTTGAAGAGTGATCTTTTTTAAATACTTTTAAGTGTTCTGTTAAAATTTTAATTTGCTCACTTAATATTGCAATTTGAACCTCAGCTGAACCTGTATCTCCATCTTTTCTTCCATATTTTGCGATAATACTTGCTTTTACTTCCTGATCTAAAGCCATTTTGACCTCCTAATAGGTATATTTATTTTTTTGTTCTATTTAAAATAGGCGCGAATTCTATATAAAGTTTGCTTTATATTTACTTTAAAGTTATATTTTTATTATCCACCAGTTTCATAAAAAGCTCTACTTGATACTTTATTATCATCTTTATTTGACCATTTATTCTTTTCTGGTTTATTTTGAAGAACTTTTTTAAGAATCAAAGTTGCTTCATCAATTTTATTATTTTTTATTGCATCTTTTATACTAAGAGCATCTTCAAAATATAAACAAGGAATTAAAAACCCTTCAGCTGTTAATCTTATACGATTACAAGAAGCACAAAAATCATCTTTATGTGGTTCTATTATTCCAAACTCATATCCATCTTCTAATCTATAATATTGAGCTGGTGAGCTATTATCTCTTGGAACTTTTATTATATTTTTATATTTTTTTGAGATAATCTCTAAAATATCATCCGAGTTTAAACCTTTTGCACCATTTTTTGCAAAACTATTCTCCATAAATTCAATATACCTTACAGGAAAATTCTCTTTTTTACAAAATTCCAAAACATCTAAAATATCAATATCATTTATATTTTTTAAAGGAACACAATTTATTTTAATTTTAAGTCCAACATCTTTTGCTTTATAAATTCCTTCTAAAACAGTAGACAAAACATCTTTTTGAGCTATTTTCATTGCTCTTTCTTGATTTAATGTATCAAGAGAGATATTTATTCTTTTAAGTCCAGCATCTTTTAATTTTTGTGCCATTTGAGGAAGTAAAAAACCATTTGTTGTAAGAGCCAAATCTATATCATTTTTGTAATCACTTATTAACTTTATAAAATAATCAAGATTATCTCTTAAAAGTGGCTCTCCTCCAGTAATTCTAACTTTTTTTATACCTTCATCAATACCTATTTTTATAAACTTAAACAAATCTTCATAAGATAGTAAATTCTCTTTAGGAACCCAAGAAAAAGGTTTTTCAGGCATACAATAGTGACATCTAAAGTTACATCTTTCAGTTACTGAAACCCTTAAATAGTCGTGCTTTCTTCCAAATCCATCAATTAACATCTTATTCCTTTTTAATTTAACCTTTGCCAAGCTTCATCTAAAGAATCAACTCTTGAAGCAAAAAGAAGATATAAAGCCACGTTAAATTTAGCTAAGTTTAATATCTCATCATCATAATTTCTTAAAATATTTAAATTCTCTTCCAAAGTTATATTTTCAAAAACTTTTGAATAGCTAACTCCATAATCTTTTAGGCAAAAATCATACTCTTTTATCTCGCCATCTTCTTTTTGCCAAAATTTTGAATCTTTAAAGACTTCAATATCGCCCTCATTTCCTCTAATCACCGTAATACTTTTAAAATCATCTTTAAACATCTCTAAATATTTTGAAACATATGGTTTATGAAAAGCTCCACAAACTCCATATTCACTCAAAGATGGATTTAAAAGTTTTTCAACTGTATTAAAAGCTGTTCTTAATCCAAATTCATTTCGTAAATTTGTAAGATTGCTCAACTCTTGGAGGTATTCTACTCTATCAAAATAGTGCAAATATTGACCCTTGTCAAATTTTGTAAATATATCTTTTGTTGAAATTCCATTTTTAGTTGGCTGTACAAAATCTCCACTAATTACAAGATTTAATCTTCTAATATCACTATTTTTTTTGAAAAAATTATCTAAAATATCCTCATATAAAGGAAATAAATATGGATTTGTATCTCTTCCATCAAAAT
>JAGOHQ010000135.1 GCA_017996075.1 Aliarcobacter sp. | reverse complement strand
TTTTTATATCTTCAGCTTTTTTTATAGATGTATCAAAAAAATTCTCTTCTTTATTGCTTGCTTTTATTTGAGAAAATAGATCTAAAGTTTCATTTATATTATTTTGGAAAGCTTCAATAGTAGCATTTTCCTCTTTTTTAAGTTCGCCTGTTTTTTTAGCAATTCTTCTTGATATTATTGCAATTGTTGGTTGAGTTAAAAGTATCATTAATCCCAGCATTAAATCTATTTTTATAATGACAAAACCAACAGCTAAAAGAGTTAAAGAAGAAGTTATAAGTTTGCTTGAAACATTTACAATAAAACTATCAAGAGTGTTTACATCTGTTATTAAATTTGCAGATATCTTTCCACTTCCTAAACTTTCATACTCATTCATATTTACTTTTTTTAGATGATTTAAGAGTTTTACTCTAATATCAAAAATTACTATTTTTGATATTTTTGTAAATATTTTTGTATTTATAACTGCAAAAATAAAGTGAAAAGCTCGTAAACAAATCACAACAGCAGTAACAATGGCAACATAATAAAAAGCAGTTCCGCTACCAAAAAACTCATTTATGTTGTTTACAAAAAAACTTGGTTTGTTTAGTAAAACTTCATCAACTAAAAGTGGAAGTAAAAGAGGAATAGGAACGCTTATTAAAATTCCTATTACTGTAAAAATTTGTCCTAAAACAAGAGCTTTCTTGTTTTTTAATAAAAGTTTGTATATAGATTTTAAAGATATTTTGTTATTCATAGAGCCATTATATCAATTTTTTGCTACAATAAACAATTATTCTACAGTTCTTGAGTAAAGTAAAAATAAAAAAAGAGTTGGATCTATGCGGAAGTTAATTTTGTGTTTTTTTATTTTAATGACTTTTGGTTTTTCAAAAGAGAATTTTAGCCAAATGAGTAATCAGGAGCTAATAGAGATTATAGGGTTTGTTGATGAGAAAGATATGGCAGATTTTCAAAAAGAGCTAGAAATAAGATTGGGAAAGATGAATACTCATGAAAAAGCTCAATATGAAAAAAGATTAGTTGAAACACCTGAAAGAAAGATAATTGAAGATGAAGAGTAAAATTTTACTGCTTGAAGATGATTATAACTTAAGCGAAACAGTTTGCGAATATTTTGAAGAAGAGGGTTTTGATGTAGTTTGTGTTTATGATGGAGATGAAGCTTTATCAAAAATATATGAACAAAACTTTGATTTACTTCTTTTAGATGTAAATGTTCCAAAAAAAAGTGGATTTGAAATTTTAAAAGAAGTTAGAGCTAGTGGAAAAACAACTCCAGCGATATTTATAACATCTTTAAACTCTATGAGTTCTTTAGAAGAGGGATTTCTTAGTGGTTGTGATGATTATATTAGAAAGCCTTTTGAGATAAAAGAGCTACTATTAAGAGTTCAAACTTTAATAAAAAAAGAGTTTTCAAATAAAAATGAAGTAGTTGAAATTTCGCCTAATGTTACATTTAATACAATTTCAAATGAACTAAAATCAAATAATGAAGAGATAAAATTAAATTTAAAAGAGTTAAAGCTTTTGAAATTTTTTCTTCAAAATCCAAATGAGCTACTTTCACATGATAGAATTTATGATTTTGTTTGGGATTATGATGAAGAGTATAGTGATAACTCTTTAAGAACTTATATAAAAAACCTTAGAAAGATTTTGGGAAAAGATAAAATTGTTAGTTTTAAAAAGCTCGGGTATAGATTTATCCAAGAGTGAAACTAGAACTATTATTGGGTTTAGTTTAATTTACTCAATATTAGTTTTGGTTATTTTGGGTGTTATTACTTTTTTATATTATCAATTTAAAAAAGATTTGATGCTTCAAGATGTTAGACAAACTCTTCAAAACTACTCAAATACTCAAATTGCAAATTTAAAAGAGTTGCATATTAATATTGATAAATCAGATATATATCCAAGAGATGAAAGATTTAATTCTGCCATTTATGATAGTTCAAAAAAGAAGATTTTTTCAACTCTACTTATGAATGATGTAAAACTTGATGAAGTTATATATTTAAAAGATGGATATATTCATTTAATCAAAGAGCCAGAATCTTACTACTTAGGTAGTAAATATATAATAGTTGAGATTGAAGATGATAATATTTGGTTTGCAAATATTAAATATAAAATGCTTTTTTGGTTTCTTTTTTCATTTATTTTGCTTCTATTTGTTGGATATTTTATTGCAAAACTATTTTTAAAACCAATGAGAGAGTCTATACAAATGCTTGATAGATTTATCAAAGATACAACGCATGAGTTAAATACTCCAATTGCTGCAATTTTATCAAATATACAGATGATAAATAAAGATAATATTGATGAAAAATTAGCAAAAAAGATAAATAGGATAGAAATAGGGGCAAAAACAATTTCAAATATATACGAAGATTTAACTTTTGTATCTTTGAATAATCAAATAATTTCAAACAATGAAAAATTGTATTTTTCACAAATCTTAAATCAAAGAGTTGATTTTTTTAAATCAATTGCTAGTAGCAAAAAAATCGAGTTTATTTTGGATATAAAAGATGATATTTTTATAGTTTGTGATGTAAAAAAACTATCAAAACTAATAGATAATATTCTTTCAAATGCAATAAAATACAATAAGTTTCAAGGCTTTATAAAAGTAACTTTAAAAGATAAAATTTTGATAATTGAAGATAGTGGAAAAGGTATGAGTAAAGATAATTTATCAAATCTTTTTACAAGATATAAAAGATTTGATAAAAGTGTAGGTGGTTTTGGAATAGGGCTTAACATTGTATCTTTAATAGCAAAAGAATATGATTTTAAAGTTGATGTTATTTCAAAAATTGATGTAGGAACAAGGATAAAAATAAAATGGCAAGATTAGTGATTTTTTTATGTTTGAGCTTTGTTTTTGCTTTTTCAAACCCAAAAAATATTTATGAAAGAAATTGTGTTACTTGTCACAATCGAATTCCTGTTAGCATAGATAAATATTTCTATAGATATTTACTTGAGTATAGTAGTGAAAAAGATGTTAAAGAAGCTATGTTTGAGTTTTTGAAAAATCCTACAAAAGAGAAGAGTTTGATGTCTGAATCGATTATAAAAAGATTTGGTTTAAAGAAAAAAACAAGATTAAGCGATACTGAATTAAAAGAGGCTTTGGATATTTATTGGAGTGAGTATAATCTTTTTGATAAGTTAAAATAAAAGAGAGTTTATCTCTCTTTTGCTATAAGCTCTTTGTAAAGATTTTCGTGAGCTTCTATCTCAATAGGATTTGCTTTTCTTCTACAAGATAAAAAGCCTTTTGTATTTTCACTAGTAACTGTTGGAAAAACAGTTGCATAAACCCAATAAAAATCACCATTTTTTGCACGATTTTTTACATAACCTGTCCAAATATTGCCTTTTTTTACAGTTTCCCATAAATCTTTAAATGCAACTTTTGGCATATCTTTATGTCTTATTATGTTGTGTGGTTGACCAATTAATTCATCTATATGATAACCAGCAACCTTACAAAAATCATCATTTGCAAATATTATGTTACCTTTTTCATCTGTTTCACTTACCAAAAAAGTGTAATCATTAAGTACTATCTCTTTTGACATATTTACTCCTTAGTTTAGCTTACTTTTTTTGTTTTTGCATCTTCCACTAAAATTTTTGCCATATCTAAAGTTTCATTTGCAATTAACGCA
>JAGOHQ010000007.1 GCA_017996075.1 Aliarcobacter sp. | reverse complement strand
TTCACTTAGGAAATAATGTAGGTATGGGAAAAGATCATACAATATACTCTTTAATTGACGGTGTTGTTAAATTTGAAATTAAAGATAAAAAAAGAAAAAAAGTTTCTGTTTACGCTTCGTAAGCAAGAGATTTAGTTTTTTTGAAAAAGGGTGTATGTTTTGCCATACACCCTTTTTTTATTTATAAAGGAAAACTATGTTTATAGATAGTGCAAGATTTAGTGTAAGTAGTGGAAAAGGTGGGCAAGGTTGCGCATCTTTTAGAAGAGAAAAGTTTGTTGTTCAAGGCGGTCCTGATGGAGGAGATGGAGGAAAAGGTGGAGATGTTTACTTTGTTGTAGATAGCAATACTGATACTTTATCTTTTTATAAAGGAAAAAAAGTTTTTAAAGCTGATAAAGGTCAACCAGGAATGGGAAGACAAAAAACAGGTAAATCTGGTGAACATCTTCTTTTAACAGTACCTCCTGGAACACAAATAATAGATGATAATACAAATGAAGTTTTATATGATTTACTTGAAGATGGTGAGAGATTTTTATTTATTGAAGGTGGAAAAGGTGGACTTGGAAATGTTCATTTTAAAAACTCAAGAAATCAAAGACCTACATATTTTCAACCAGGACTTCCAGGTATTACAAAAAATATAAGATTAGAACTTAAGTTAATTGCAGATGTTGGGCTTGTTGGTTATCCAAATGTTGGAAAATCTACTTTAATATCTGTAACATCAAATGCAACTCCAGAAATAGCAAATTATGAGTTTACAACATTGACTCCGAAACTAGGAGTTGTAAATGTTGGAGATTATAGCTCATTTGTAATGGCTGATATTCCTGGAATTATTGATGGTGCGAGTGAAGGAAAAGGTCTTGGATTAGAGTTTTTAAAGCATATTGAAAGAACAAAAACACTTTTGTTTACAATTGATGTTGCGAACCACAGAACTATGATAGATCAATACAATGTGTTAAAAGAAGAGCTTGTGAAGTTTTCACAAGAACTATCACAAAGAGATTTTGCAATAGTTTTAAGTAAAATAGATGCTTACTATGGAGAAGATTTACAAAAAGATATAGAAGAATTTTTAATAGCTTTAAATCTTGAAGTTTCTAAATCAAACGAGTATAAATTTGATACAAACTTACCATATTTTGTTCAAGATTTAATTTTTTCAAAAAAAGATAGTAGTAAACCATATTTTGTTTTACCAATATCATCTTTGGATAAAACAAACATAAATCCATTAAAATATGCTTTATACACAATGCTAGGAAAGTAAATGAAACGCTTGGTTATAAAAGTAGGAACTGCTGTTTTAACTCAAGGTGAAGAGCTAGCTTTACAAAGAATGAAAAATTTAGTTAAGCTAATCTCTATACTGAAAAATGATAAGAATTTAGAAGTAATACTAGTAAGCTCAGGAGCTGTAGGAGCTGGTTATACAGAGTTAAAACTTGATAAAACTATTCTAGCAAATAAACAAACTTTAGCAGCTATTGGTCAACCAAAATTAATGAAAACTTACCAAGAGATGTTTGAAGAGTTTGGTATAACAGTTGCTCAAATGCTTTTTATTGCAGATGATTTTGATTCAAGAAAAAGATCTAAAAATGCAAAAAATGTTATGGAAATATTGCTTCAAAATAATGTAATTCCTATTATAAATGAGAATGATGTTATTGCAACTGAAGAGCTAATTGGTGATAATGATCAGTTAGCAGCTTATATAACACACTATTTTAAAGCTGATATGTTAGTTATTTTGACAGATATAGATGGATATTATGATAAAAATCCAAGAGAATTTAGTGATGCAAAAATTCAAAAAATAATAAATGAAATATCACAAGATGAGCTTGAAAAAAAACCTAGTGCAAACTCAAAATTTGCAACTGGTGGAATAGTTACAAAGCTAAAAGCTGCTGATTTTTTAATGCAAAAAAATATTCCAATGTATTTAACTAGTGGTTTTGATTTGACGAATGCTTATGATTTTTTAGTTGATAATAATCATAAAAGTGGAACAATTTTTAAAAAATAAGGAGAATATTTTGAGTAAAAAAGTTTTATTTATGGGAACACCATCTTATGCTACAGAGATTTTTAAAGAGCTTTTAAATAACAACAATTATGAAGTTATAGGAATTTTTACTCAAGAAGATAAACCAGTTGGTAGGAAGCAAGTTTTAACTCCGCCACACATAAAACAGTATTGTCTTGAAAACAATATTAAAATTCCTATTTTGCAACCAAAAAAACTAAAAGACAACCTAGTGGCTTATATTTCTATAAAAGAGTTAGAACCAGATTTTATAGTTGTTGCTGCATATGGACAGATTTTACCAAAAGAGATTTTAAATCTAGCTCCTTGCATAAATCTTCATGCTTCTATTTTACCAAATTATAGAGGAGCTAGTCCTATTCAAGAAGGTATTTTAAATGATGATGAATATTTGGGTGTTACTTCTATGTTTATGGAAGAAGGGCTTGATTGTGGTGATATTTTAGGATACTCATATCTTAAAAATGATAAAAACATATTAGTTGATGAGGCTTTTAACGAACTTTCAAATTTAGCAGCTAAACTTACAATTACAACTTTAGATAATTTTGATAAATTAAAGCCAACAAAACAAAATGATTCAAGTTCTAGCTTTTGTAAAAAAATCAAAAAAGAGGATGGAGAAGTAGATTTTTCTAATGCAAAAAAGCTTTTTTCAAAATACAAAGCTTACTCTTTTTGGCCAGGTATTTTTTTAAAATCAGGACTTAAATTAAAAGATATTGAAATTATTGAAGAGAGTTTAGAAAATAATGCTGGTGAGATTTTAGAAATAGCAAAAGATTATATAGTAGTTGCTTGTGAAAAAGGCAGTTTAAAAATAGGAACTTTACAAGCTCCTTCAAAAAATTCTATAAGTAGTGTAGAGTATATAAAAGGACAAAGATTAGTATTAGGGAATATTTTAAATTAAATTTATTTACTTCAATTTAAAAGTATTTGTTATACAATTTCACAAATTTTATAAAATATGTATATTCTTAAATTTGGAATAAATCAATTAAAAAAAATTAAATTAAATTTTATTAAAGTAATTAAAGGAAAAATATTATGTCAAAAGAAATAGTTTTGGATGATTATGCTTTTTTAGTAAGTGAAACAGATGAAAAAGGGATAATTGTTTTTGCAAATGATGCTTTTTGTAAAATCGCAGGATATGGAATTGATGAGTTAATAGGTAAACCTCATAATACTGTAAGACATCCAGATATGCCAAAAGCTGCTTTTAAAGATTTATGGGAAACTGTAAAAAAAGGTGGTATATGGACTGGATATGTTAAAAATGCCACTAAAGATGGAGACTACTATTGGGTATTTGCAACAGTTTATCCAACAATCACAAGTGAAGGAACAAAGGGATATTTATCTTGTAGAAGAAAAGCTAGTGCTGAAGAGATACAAGCTCATGAGAATTTATATAAACAATTAAGAATGAGTGAAAAAGCAGCTTAAGATTTAAAAATAAATCTTAAGCTAAATATGAAGTAAACAAAGTAATCGTAAACAGACTTACAATAACACCTAAAACTAAAGAATTTATAGCAATTTTTTCATCTAATCCGCCTTTTATAGCTAAAACAGCAGCCATAGTCATTGGTGGCATTGCAACTTCGATAATAGTAACTTTTACCCACGTTTCATCAATTCCATAAAAATATTTAAATACAAATAAAACAATAATTGGAATAATAAGCATTTTTAAAACAACTGCAACTGTTACAATATGTAACTTTGTAAAGATATGTTTTAATTCAAGTTTCATTCCAATAGCAATCATAGCAATAGGAACTAGAGTTGCACCTAGATTTGTTGAAGTGTAAATTAAAAATTTTGGAATTTCAAAGTTTTTTGCAAAAATTGTTATTATAAACATTATCATGGGTGGGAATAAAAATATTGATTTTGATATATTTAAAACAGAGTTTTTTCTTCCACTTCCCCAAGTTATTATAATCATTCCAACTGATACTAGAAGTAAGAAAGATCCAAAAATATCATAAATAACTCCATAAACAATATAATCTTGACCATAAAAAGCATCTATATAAGAAAAACCTATAAAAGAAGTGTTTCCAAAAGTTGCCATAATCATAAAAGTAGCAAGAGTAACTCTGCTTAATCTCATCATTTTTCCAATAGTGTATGATAAAAATAGATTAAAAAATATTATTCCCATAAACATAAGAATAAGCCATAAAATTTTTGTATCTAAAGATAAAGGATATATTTTTGAAAAAACTATTGCTGGAAGAGAAAAATATATAATAAAATCTACAAGTTGTTTTGAATTATCTTGAAAAATAATTTTAAATAAATAACCAAAAAGTAGGTATATAGCTATTGGTAAAACTGGGTCTAACATCTTTTGCCTTTATGAAAATAAAGATTTGATTATAATTAATATAATCTTCTACTTTAATTATATATAATCTTAAAATGAAAATTATAAGATTAAATGAAGTTGATTCCACGCAAAGCTATTTAAAAGAGTATATACAAAAAAATGGTTATAACAATCCACTATGTGTAACTTCAAAAATACAAACGGCAGGAGTTGGAAGCAGGGGAAACTCTTGGATTGGAAGGGAGGGAAATCTCTTTTTCTCTTTTGTTGTAAGCAAAGATAATTTACCCAAAGATTTACCGCTTCAAAGTGCTAGTATATATTTTACATATATTTTAAAGGATATTTTACAAAAGAGCGGTTCAAAACTATTTTTAAAATGGCCAAATGATTTTTATATAAAAAATAGAAAAATTGGTGGAGCAATAACTTCTACAAATAAAGAGTTACTATTTTGTGGTATAGGTTTAAATCTGATTGAAGTAGATGAAAATTTTGGAAAGCTTGATATAAATATAGATATTGATGAAATTTTAAATTTATATTTTATAGAGATAGAAAAAAAAATTCCATGGAAGCAAATTTTTAGTCTTTTTAAGATAGAATTTATGTATTCTAAAAATTTTCAAGCAACTGTTGATGGTATTAAAGTTTCACTTGAAAATGCTATTTTAAATAGCGATGGTTCTATACAAATTGAAAACAAAAAGGTATTTAGTTTAAGATGACAGAAATTATTTCAATAGCAAATCAAAAAGGCGGAGTAGGAAAAACTACAACTGCTGTAAATCTTAGTGCTGCATTAGCTCTAGATGGGAAAAAAGTTCTTTTAATAGATGCTGATCCACAAGCAAATGCTACAACTTCTTTAGGTTTTCATAGAGATACATATGAATATAATATTTATCATGTAATGCTTGGAACAAAAGAGCTTTCAGAGATTATTTTGGACTCTGAAATAGAAAATTTAAAAGTTGCACCTTCAAATATAGGTCTTGTAGGAATAGAAAAAGAGTTTTACAAAAACACTAAAGAGCGTGAACTTGTATTAAAAAGGAAAATCGATACAGTTAAAGCCGATTATGATTATATAATAATTGATTCACCTCCAGCTTTAGGACCAATTACAATAAATACTTTGGGTGCTTCAACTTCTGTTTTAATACCAATTCAGTGTGAATTTTTTGCTTTAGAAGGTTTAGCACAGCTTTTAAATACAATAAAACTTGTTAAGCAAACTATAAATAAAAATCTTCAAATAAAAGGTTTTTTACCAACTATGTATTCTGCTCAAAATAACTTATCAAAACAAGTTTTTGCAGATTTAGCACAACACTTTGAAAATAAACTATTTAAAGTAGATGATGACTCATATGTTGTAATTCCAAGAAATATTAAATTAGCAGAGAGTCCTAGTTTTGGGAAACCAATTATGCTTTATGATACGACATCTATTGGTACAAAAGCATATACAAACTTAGCAAAAGCAATTATTGGTTAAATTTTTTAAGAGGAAAATAATATGGCATTAGGAAGAGGATTAGGAGAACTTTTAGGTGAAGTTGAGACAGCTTATGGTAAATCTGCTGGTAACTCAAATAATGGGGTTAAAAAAATTGAAGTATCTTTGATTAAACCAAATCCAAACCAGCCAAGAAAGATTTTTGATGAAGAGAAGCTTCAAGAGCTAAGCTATTCTATAAAAGAACATGGTCTTTTGCAACCAATTGTTGTTGTTGAAGATGAAGATGGAACTTATACTTTAATTGCAGGAGAGCGAAGATTAAGAGCTCATAAGCTAGCAAATATAGAAGAGATAAAAGCAATTATAGTAGATGAAGATGAACTTAAATTAAGAGAATTAGCTTTAATAGAAAATATTCAAAGAGATGACTTAAATATTATAGAGTTAGCTTTTTGTTATGCTCAGCTACTAAATGAACACAATATTACTCATGAAGAGCTATCAAAAAAAGTCTTTAAAAGTAGAACTTCTATTACAAATACTTTGAGATTATTACAATTAAGTTCATATGTACAACAATTTTTAGCTACAGATAAAATTAGTGCAGGTCATGCAAAAATGATGATAGGGTTAACTGCTGAAGAGCAAAAAAAGATTTGTGATACTATTATAGGACAAAAACTTTCTGTAAGAGAAACAGAAAAATTGATAAAAGATTTAAAAGAGAAAGATTCTCCAAAACTAAAAAAAGAAAAAGTTACAAATAGTTACAATATTACTAATTTAAAATCTTTTACTGAATTTCTAAAAAATGATAAAATCAAAGCTAAAATAGATAAAAACTCAATCAAAATTGAATTTAACTCTCAAGAAGATATAGATAAGATAAGTAGTTACTTTAAGATACAATAAAATAAAAAAATCCATATTCTTAACTATTTTAATATAAATTTATAGATAAATTTGATAAAATAAAAACGTTTTAGTTAAACTAAACTGTAAAAATATGGAGGAATGAATGTTAGACATAAGTCCTGTACTATTGCTTAGTTCTGGTATCATCTTTCTTTTGGTGGTTGCTAGGCTAAACAGTTGTCTTTTCAAGCCTCTACTTCAACATATGGATGAAAGATCTGCTCAAATCAAAAAAGATTTGGAAGATTCAAAGTCAAATAGTGCTGATGTAGATGGTTTTTTAGCAGAAGCAAATGATTTGCTTTCAAAAGCTAAAAGAGAAGCAGCTGCAATTAGAGAGCAAGCTTATAAGGAAGCAAAAGATAGTGCTGATGTTAAACTTGCAAGTGCTAAATTAAATTTAGAAGCAAAATCTGCTGAATTTGCTAAAAGTTTACAAGATGAGACGAAAGCATTAAAAGCCTCTTTATTATCATCAATGCCACAATTTAACGAAAGCTTAAAATCTAAGCTTAGTTCAATATAGGAAGTGATAATGAAAAGAGTACTATTACTATTAGCTATGGCTATGGTTCCAGTTGCATTATTTGCAAGCGAAGGTGCGGAAACGAACTATGATATAGTTCAAAGAACCGTTAATTTTATTATATTTGCTGCGATTTTATGGTATTTACTTGCTGATAAAATTAAAGCATTTTTTGCTAATAGAACTTTAGGAATTCAATCTGAACTAGATAAAGTTCAAGATAGTTTGAAAGCTTCTAAAGATAGAGTTGCTGAAGCTCAAAAAAAATTAGATGATGCAAAAAAGATTTCTGCTGAAATAATCGAAAGTGCAAAATCTGATATTGAAAATATTAAACAAAAAGTTTCAACATCTATTGATACAGATATTGCAAATTTAAGTAAAAATTTAGATGAAATGATAAAAGTTGAAATTTCTAAAGCTAAAAAACAAGTTGTTGCTGAAATACTTGATGAGCTGTTGAATTCAGAAAATATTAAACTATCTCAAGATGAGTTAGTAAATATTGTTCTTAAAAGGGTAGCATAATGAAAGATTTAGTAGCAAAAAGATATGTAAAAGCTTTAGTTGATGGAAGAGATTTAAATAGCGTTACTTTGATTTCTGAGAAATTAAACGAAGTTTCAAAAGCTTTCAAAAGTGATAAATTTAACTCTATTTTAGCATCTTCTGATATTAATGAAGTTGAAAAAACTAAATTTATTTTATCTATGATTGATAAAGCAGATAAAAGTTTAGAAAACTTTATTAAATTACTTGGTGAAAAAAGAAGATTAGATATTATTCCTGAAATAGCTTTTGAGTTAAAAACTCAAATTGCAAAGATGAATAGTAGTTATATTGGAACTGTTTATACAAATAAAGAGTTATCAAATAGTTATATATCTTCTATAGAAGAACAATTTAGTAAAAAATTTAATGTAAAACTTTCATTGTCACAAAATGTGTGCGATTATGATGGTATTAAAGTTGATATAGATGGGCTAGGTGTTGAGATATCTTTTTCTAAAGATAGATTAAAAACTCAGCTAATTAATCATATTTTAAAAGCAGTTTAGAACTTATAAAGGAGAATTTGAATGGGTGCAAAAATTCAAGCAGATGAAATCAGTTCGATTATTAAAGAGAGAATTGATAACTTTGAATTAAATGTAGATGTAAACGAAACTGGTAAGATTATATCTTATGCAGATGGTATTGCTCAAGTTTACGGTCTTAAAAATGTTATGGCTGGTGAGATGGTTGAGTTTGAGAATGGCGAAAAAGGTATGGCTGCAAACTTAGAAGAGTCTTCAGTTGGTATTGTTGTTCTTGGTAAAGGTACTGGTCTTAGAGAAGGAACTTCTTGTAAAAGATTAGGAGAACTTCTTGAAGTACCAGTTGGTGAGGCATTAGTTGGAAGAGTTGTAAATGCTCTTGGTGAACCAATTGATGGTAAAGGTGCAATTAATTCAACTGAAACAAGATATGTTGAAGAAAAAGCTCCTGGGATTATGGCAAGAAAATCTGTTCATGAACCACTACAAACTGGTATTAAAGCTATTGATGCACTAGTTCCAATTGGAAGAGGGCAAAGAGAGCTTATTATTGGTGATAGACAAACTGGTAAAACAACAGTTGCAATTGATACAATTCTTAACCAAAAAGGTGAAAATGTAATTTGTATTTATGTTGCAATTGGACAAAAATCATCTTCAGTTGCTTCTGTTGTTAGAACATTAGAAGATGCAGGTGCTATGGATTATACAATTGTTGTAAATGCATCTGCGGCTGATTCTGCAACGCTTCAATTTCTAGCACCATATACAGGTGTTACAATTGGTGAATTCTTCAGAGACAATGGAAAACATGCACTTATTATTTATGATGATTTATCAAAACATGCAGTTGCATATAGAGAGATGTCATTAATTTTAAGAAGACCTCCAGGAAGAGAAGCATATCCAGGAGATGTATTCTACCTACACTCAAGATTACTTGAGAGAGCTGCTAAAATGAGTGATGAAAAAGGTGCTGGTTCAATGACTGCGCTACCAATTATTGAAACTCAAGCTGGAGACGTTGCTGCATATATTCCAACAAACGTAATTTCGATTACAGATGGACAAATATTCTTAGAAACTAACCTATTTAACTCAGGTATTAGACCTGCTATTAACGTAGGACTTTCTGTATCAAGAGTTGGTGGAGCTGCTCAAATTAAAGCTACAAAACAAGTTGCTGGTACACTTAAACTTTCACTTGCACAATATAGAGAGCTTGAGGCGTTTGCACAATTCGCATCAGACCTAGATGAAGCAACGAGAAGAGAGTTAGAACTTGGACAAAGAATGGTTGAAGTTTTAAAGCAAGGTGTTAATAAACCACTTGTTATTGAAAAACAAGTTGTAATTATTTATGCTGGTACTAAAGGGTACTTAAATGATGTTGCAGTTAAAGATGTTGTAAGATTTGAAAATGAATTACATGCATTTATTGAGCAAAAATATTCAAATATTTTAGATGCAATTAAGTCAAGTCAAAAAATTGATGATAATACAGAGTCACAATTAAAAGCTGCATTAGAAGAGTTTAAAACTGTATTTAATGCAAACTAAGGACTAGTCTATGGCTAACTTAAAAGAGATAAAAATAAAAATAAATAGTGTTAAAAATACTCAGAAAACTACAAAAGCTATGAAGCTTGTATCTTCTGCAAAACTTACGAGAACTAGACAATTGTCTGAGCAATCAAGAAGTTATGCAGCTAAGATAAATGAAGTTCTTTCTGATATTGCAGCACGAGTTAGCAAAGTTCAAGATGATGGAAATATTGGTAGAGCATTTATTCAAAATTCAACTCCAAAAACAGTTGATATTGTTTTTGTAACTGCCGATAAAGGACTTTGTGGTGGTTTTAATGTGGCAACAATTAAAACTGTTAGTAAGTTAATAAATGAATACGAAGCAAAAGGTGTAAAAGTAAGATTAAGAGCTGCTGGAAAAAAAGGAGTTGAATTCTTTTCATTCCAAGGTAAAACTCTTGAGCAAAAAGCTATTGATTTATCATCAGCTCCAACTTATGAAAAAGCATCTAATTATATAAAAATTGCTGTTGAAGATTTTAAAAATGAACTTACTGATAAAGTAATAATTGTTTATAATGGTTTTTTAAATATGCTAACTCAAGAAATTAGAGTAAAAGAGATATTACCAGTTGGTTTAGAAAAAGTTGAAATAAGTGAAACTACTTCTATGCTAAATATTGAACCAGATGATGATGATGAAGTTTTGAAAGAATTAACTGATAAATATATTGATTTCAATATGTATTATGCACTAATAGACTCATTAGCAGCTGAGCACAGTGCTAGAATGCAGGCTATGGAAGCTGCAAGTAAAAATGCAAAAGAGAAAGTAAATAGTTTAACTGTTGAATACAACAAAGCAAGACAAGCAGCAATTACAACAGAGCTGATAGAAATTATCAGTGGTGTTGAAGCATTAAAATAATTTAATAAGGAGAAGCCCTATATGAAAGGTAAAATTATTCAGGTAATGGGTCCAGTCGTTGACGTAGAGTTCGACGGATACTTACCAGAAATTAACGAAGCTATTGATGTATCTGATATTGCATCAGGTAAAGATAGATTAGTATTAGAAGTAGCAGCGCATATCGGTGATGGAAGAGTTAGAGCTATTGCTATGGATATGACAGATGGATTAACAAGAGGTCAAGAGTGTATAGCTACAGGAGGTCCTATTAAAGTTCCAGTTGGTGAAGCTGTATTAGGAAGAATTTTCAATGTTATTGGAGATCCAATTGATGATGGTGCAGCAATTCCTGCAGATGTTGAAAGATGGTCAATTCATAGAGATGCTCCTGCTTTTGAAGAGCAATCAACAAAAACAGAGATGTTTGAAACAGGTATCAAAGTTGTTGACCTTTTAGCACCATATTCAAAAGGTGGAAAAGTAGGACTGTTTGGTGGAGCTGGAGTTGGAAAAACAGTTATTATTATGGAATTAATCCATAACGTTGCGTTTAAACACTCAGGTTACTCTGTATTTGCTGGAGTTGGAGAGAGAACAAGAGAAGGAAATGACCTTTACCATGAAATGAAAGATTCAAACGTTCTTGACAAAGTTGCTCTGTGCTATGGTCAAATGAGTGAACCACCAGGTGCAAGAAATAGAATTGCTCTTACTGGTCTTACAATGGCTGAATATTTTAGAGATGAAAAAGGACTAGATGTTCTTATGTTCGTTGATAATATCTTTAGATTTGCACAATCAGGTTCTGAAATGTCAGCACTTTTAGGAAGAATTCCTTCAGCTGTTGGATACCAACCAACACTTGCAAGTGAAATGGGTAAATTACAAGAGAGAATTACTTCAACTTCTAAAGGTTCTATTACTTCAGTTCAAGCTGTTTACGTTCCAGCGGATGACTTAACAGATCCAGCGCCAGCTTCTGTTTTTGCTCACTTAGATGCAACTACAGTTTTAAATAGAAAAATTGCAGAAAAAGGTATCTATCCAGCGGTTGATCCACTTGATTCTACTTCAAGAATTTTAAGTGCTGATATTATTGGACAAGAGCATTATAGTACTGCAAGAGGTGTTCAATCTGTACTTCAAAAATATAAAGACTTACAAGATATTATTGCAATTCTTGGTATGGATGAGTTATCAGAAGCAGATAAACTTGTAGTTGCACGTGCAAGAAAAATCGAAAGATTCTTATCTCAACCATTCTTCGTTGCTGAAGTATTTACAGGAAGTCCTGGAAAATATGTTGAGCTAAAAGATACAATAGCAGGATTCCAAGGAATTTTAGATGGTAAATATGACCATATTCCTGAAATGGCATTCTATATGGTTGGTGGAATAGACGAAGTTCTTGCAAAAGCTGAGAAAATGAAATAAACCATAAAGGGTTATAGTATGGATACAATTAAATTATCAATAGTTACTCCAACAGGTAGTATATTTAATGGTGATGTTAAAACTGTAACTCTCCCTGGAAAAGAGGGAGAGTTTGGGGTTTTACCTGGTCACTCATCATTAGTATCAACTCTTAGTGTTGGTGTAATTGTTATTGAAAAAATCGATTCTACTGAAGCTGTTGCTATAAATTGGGGACATGTTAAAGTAGATGAAAAATCGGTTGATGTATTAGTTGATGGAGCTATTGCATTAACAGGTGGAAAAGATTCAGAAATTTCAAAAAATATTGAAGCAGCAAAAGAGTTAGTAAACTCAGTTAAAGATTCAAAAGTATCAATGGCTGCAGTTGAAGCAAAAATTAATTCGTTTGCATAAAAATATA
Organism: Aliarcobacter sp.; assembly: GCA_017996075.1. GTDB lineage: Bacteria > Campylobacterota > Campylobacteria > Campylobacterales > Arcobacteraceae > Aliarcobacter. The sequence goes on along the minus strand of JAGOHQ010000007.1, from coordinate 1,795 downwards.
TGATTTCTACATTACTAAATTATTTGGCAAATAGTAGCGCTATAACTTACATAGTTTTAGCGCTATTGTCAGTTTATACGATAGTTGTTTTTTGGATTTTCTTTTATAGAAATAATGCATTAAATCGATTAATAGCAAATGAAAAAAGATCTTTAGAAATTTTAACAACAAGTCAGTCAAAATTCTCTCCACTTTCACTTTTAACTCAGTGTTCAAATGGAGTTGCTTCAAAAGAGATTTTACACGCTTGTGAGATAAATATTATTAAAGATGCTAGTAATGGTGTATCTTGGCTAGCTATTATATCATCAACTTCTCCATTTATCGGACTTTTTGGAACAGTTATTGGAATATTAGAGTCATTTGCAAAATTTGCAAATCAATCAAAAGTTGCATTTTCAATTATAGCTCCAGCTATTAGTGAAGCATTAGTAGCAACAGCTGCAGGTATTTTTGTAGCAATATTTGCTTATACATTCCACCAAATTATTTCGAGAAAAATATATGAATTAAATATCTATTTAAAAGCTCAGGCTGAAATAATAGTAGCAAAAGGGTAAAAATTGTTTGATTTTAATCAAAAACCAGATTTAAATATTACACCTTTGGTTGATATTATGCTTGTGCTTCTTGCAATTTTAATGGTTACAGCACCTGTTATTGAATTTGAAGAGCCTATAAATCTTCCAACAGGAAGTAAATCTCAACAATCTCAAGATGTTGCTAAAATCGATATTATTATTACAAAAGATAGAAGTGTTACTTTAAATAAAAATAAGGTTGAAATATCAAATTTTGCAGATAGCTTTTTGCTTTTTTCAAAAGGAAAAGACCAAAACACTCCAATACATATAAGAGCAGACAAGAGCTTGAAATATGATGATATTATATATGTTCTAAAATCAGTTAAAGAAGCTGGTTTCTTCAAAGTTGCTTTAGTAACAGATGGATAAAAATGCAAAATAATTCTTCATTTATTATTTCAGGTGTTATTGCATTTTTTATCTATTTTTCAATATGTTTTTTAGTTATGTACTATATATTTTCTCCATTAAAAGAGAGTATAAACATAACTCCTAGCTCAACTACCATAGAACTTGATATGATAGAAGAGATAGCGGAGAAAAAAATGGTTGAAAGAAAAACAGAAAAAATCGTAAAAGAAGAAGTTGTTGAAAAATCTACTTCAGCTTCAAATGAAAAAAAACCAGACCTAAAATCTTTATTTGCAAATGTTAAAGAAACATCAAATAAAGTTGTAAAAGAAGAGGTTAATAATGTTGAAAAATCTATTGATCCTAAAAGATTTAAGTCTAAATTTGAAAAAGAGAAAAAATCATCAAACATAAAAATTGATAAATTATTAGAAGATGAAAAAACAGCAACTGATTCAAAAGTAAAAAGCTCTGCAAAAGGTGATAAAAGCGATGATTATGGAAGTAAACTTTATGAAATTTTACAAGCTGGTGCTCCAATATCTCAAGATACAAAAATAATAGTAAAAGTAATAGTAATGGTTGATGAAAATGGAAAATTTGATTATAAAATACAAAAAGCATCTAGCGATGAGGGTTACAATGAGGCTCTAAAATCATATTTAGATACTCAAAGAGGAGTTCCATATCCAATTCCACCAAATGGAAAAGGTGTTAGATATTCAGTTGATTTTAAATTTGAAGGATAAAAAATGAAAAAAATATTTTTATTAATAGCTATATTTATTAGCTCTGTTTTTGCAGAAGTTGATGGTCACTTAGATATTGTTAAAAAAGGTATGGTTTTACCAAAAGTTGGT
>JAGOHQ010000134.1 GCA_017996075.1 Aliarcobacter sp. | reverse complement strand
AGTGATTTTACAACAGACAAAGATGCAAAAAGAAGATTAGAGTATTTAAGTGTTGTTACACAAAAATTAGTTGAAGATTTAAGTGTTGTTACAAGTGCTTGGGAAAAAGATATTAAAGGTAATGCTGGACTTTATAGAGCGGCACTTTTAGGAAAATTAAAAGGTAAAGAAAAAGATAAAAATTTAGATAAAAAAGAGACAATGAAACAAATTATTTCTGGAATGGGTGTATTTATAAAATCTGAACTTGCAAACGAAAGAGTTGCGGTTGCTGTTTTAACTCCTAGCGAAGAAGATGAGCACTCTTGCTTCTCTGATAATACTCATAGAGATTTAGTAAAAAACTATGAAGGATTTAAAAATATTTTAACTTCTACATATAATGGTAAAAAATATGGAGAATCTCTACTTGATTCACTAAATAAAGATGATAAAAACAGAGTTTTAAAACTTATGAGTGATATTGAAGAAAAAATAGATAGTGTAGATAAAATTGCAAAAACTCAAGCGCATTTTGATTATCAAATCAAACCAGAGCATCCACAAGCAAAAGTTTTAGTAAAACTTAAAAATGAGCTAAGAAAATTAGGTGATGAGATGATAACTGTTGCAAAAGCAAATAATATCAAACTATCAACAGATGATGTTACAGATCCAGAAGAGACAAAACTGTAAATGAAATCTATAAAAAAGATTATATTTTTAAAAAGCCTTACTGCAATATTTTGCATAGGGCTTTTTGCATTTAATCTTGAAAATAATTATATATCAAATGAAAAACATAGTAAGCTACTTTTAAAACCAATTGATGGTTTAAATAATGAACAAACTGATATTTTTATGTTAGGAAGAAGCTTTTTTAATATTCCTTGGGTAAAAGCACCTAGTGTTACAACTGCACGAGATGGATTAGGACCACTTTTTAATGCAAATAGTTGTATCTCTTGTCACCCAAAAAATGGTCGTGGAGAACTTTTTACTAAAGATAATTTAACTTCAAGAGCTTTAATTGCAAGATTGTCAATAAAATCAGATGATAGTTTTCAGCACAAAGATATTTTAAAGAAAAAAGGATTTATTCCAGAGCCTGTTTATGGAGAACAATTAGCCATTAATGGTAATTTGAAAGTTCCTTTTGAAGGAAATATTAAAATAGATTTTGAAGATTTTGAAGTTAAATTCCCAGATGGTGAAACAGTGATTTTACAAAAACCAAAATATAGTTTAGAAAATCTAAATTATGGAGAACTCAAAGAAAATAGTGTAATTTCATATAGGCTAGCTCAAAGTTTAAATGGTATGGCTTTGATAGATTTAATAGATGAAAAAGAGATTTTAAAAAACCAAGATATTGATGATAAAAATGGTGATGGAATAAGTGGAAAAGCAAATTTTGTATATTCACCAATTTCAAAAAAATATGAGCTAGGAAGATATACTCACAAAGCTAGTGTTGCAAAACTAAAAGAGCAAGTTGCATTTGCAGCTTCAAATGATATAGGACTTACAACAACAATTGAACCAAACAAAAAATGCACAAGCTTCCAAAAAGAGTGCCTAGAAGCTTCTAAAGCAAAAGAGATAATCGATCTTCCAGATGAAAGATTAGAAGCGATAACTTATTATTTAAGAAATCTAAAAACTTATAGTGCAAATAAAAACCGAAATGAGTATAAAGAGGGATTTGCTATTTTTGAAGCTATTAGTTGTTCAAAGTGCCATATAAGTAGCTTTACGACAAAATTAGGTTTTGAAATATCTCCATTTTCAGACTTTTTACTTCATGATATGGGTGAAGATTTAGCAGATGGAAGAGTTGAATTTGAAGCAAATGAAAAAGAGTGGAGAACTGCACCACTATGGGGAATATCTTTGCATGAAAAAATAACAAAGAACAAACCTAGACTGCTTCATGATGGAAGAGCTAGAAATTTTGAAGAAGCTATTTTATGGCATGGTGGAGAGGCAAAACAAAGCCGTGAAGCATATATGAATTTAGATAAAAACCAAAGAGAAAAACTAATTAAATTTTTAGAGGAGTTATAGTGAAAAAAATATTTTTAATATTAATATTTTTAACAGGAGTTCTTTTTGCAAATGAAACAATTTTTCAAAGTGTTATAAAAAATGTAGCACTAAAAGATACACAAAGTGCTATAAATAGTGCAAAAAAACTACAAAAAGAGTTAAATGATGAAAACTTTACAAAGTTTTTAAAAGATTGGAAAAGAGTTGAAGCAAACTATCTTGCTGGGGAAATAAATAGCGATTATTTAGATACTCCAAGATATATTGATGTTTTTAACAATTTAAAAGAGGATTTAAATTCTCAAATGCAAAGAGTTATAGATGGCAATTCAGATACAAAAAAAGCACTATTTAAAAACTCATTTAAAACTATAAATGCTTTGGAATATCTGCTTTACTCTTCAAAAGAGTTAAATGATAGAAAAAAAGAGATAGGAAGAGAGATTTTAAACTCAATTATAAAAAATCTTGAAGATATAAAAACTGTTTATGAAACTTATCTAAAAAATCCAATAATAAAAGATGATGACAATGCAAAACTTATAAATACACTTGTTGCATCTTCTTATAGACTAAAAGAGTGGAGAATTGGAAATCCAGCAGGATTTTCAACAAAATATAAAAATGATGCAAAAAATAGTAGAGCTGAGTATTTCTTAAGCCAAAACTCTTTTGAAGCTATAGATTCAATTTTAGATGCACAAAAAGAGATGATTGCAAATGAAGGTTATATAAATCTTCTTAATTTAGCAAAAGATAAAAATGCAACAAATGAGCTAGAAGCTGTTATTGCAAAAATAGATGAAGCAAAGAAAGAGTTAAAATCTCTCCCTAAAGATGATTTTACAAATGCAAAAAAACTTTTTGATTTGGCTTCACAAATTCATGATTTATACTATATTACAATTATTGATAAATTGGGACTTAAAGCTGAAATCTTAGATGCAGATGGAGATTAAACCTTGGACTATTTTGCCTTTGATTTTTTAACAAATCCAAACAAAAGAGTCTACTGGCTCTATTTGTTGGCTTCAATTTTTTTGGCTTTTATTTACTACTATTTTTCAAAAAAAAATAGTAGAGTTATACTATCTTCAAAATTGTGGTTACATCCTAGTGCAAAACTTGATTATATTTACTTTTTTTTAGCAAATTTAGTAAATATTTTTTTACTTGTTCCTTTGATTTTAAGTGCAAAAAATGTGGCACTTTTTACAAATAAATTTTTATATCAAAATTTTGGATTTATAGAGTTTAACTCTTTTTCATATTTTCAAATTACAATATTTTATACAATAGCTATTTTTGTTTTTAGTGATTTTACTAGATATTGGTTACATAGATTTTTACATACCATTCCATTTTTATGGGAGTTTCATAAAGTTCATCATAGTGCAAAAGTTTTAACACCTATTACATTTTATAGAGTTCATTTTGTTGAAAATTTTCTTTTTGGACTTAGATATGCACTAAGTGTTGGTTTTGTAACAGGAATTTTTATATATTTATTTGGTGCAAAAATAAATATATATATGATTTTTGGAGTAAATGCTTTGGTGTTTATCTCTTCAATTTTTGGTTCAAATTTAAGACACTCACATGTTCCATTTTCATATTTTTCCTTTATAGAAAAATGGTTTTTATCTCCCAAACAGCATCAAATCCATCATGATAAAAAACATTTTAATAAAAATTATGGTGGTTATATAGCTATTTGGGATAGAG
>JAGOHQ010000133.1 GCA_017996075.1 Aliarcobacter sp. | reverse complement strand
ACCTAAATGTAAGTTAAAAAAAGATATACTCTTGTTTCATGGAAAAAATAAAAGCAAAAAAAGAGTTTGGACAAAACTTTTTAAAAGATAGTTCAATATTAGATAAAATCATCCAATCGATGCCCCACAACAATAATCATATTGTAGAAATCGGGCCTGGCTTAGGTGATTTGACTAAAAATTTAGTCAAGTACAAAGATGTGACAGCTTATGAGGTTGATACTGATTTAATCGGTATTTTAAAGTCGAAATTTGCAAGTGAAATAGAGAGTAAAAAATTCACACTAAAACACATAGATGTTTTAAGAGCTTGGGATGAGCTGAAATTTTTACATGATGGTAAATATGACTTAATTGCAAACTTACCGTACTATATCGCAACAAATATTATATTAAGAGCTTTTGAGGATGAACTTTGTGAACACATTATTGTAATGGTTCAAAAAGAGGTAGCCCAAAAATTTACAGCAAAAGTAAATGATAAAGAGTATTCATCTTTAGGGATAATGACAGAACTTATCTCTAAAGAGTCAAAAATACTTTTTGATGTTCCCCCTACGGCATTTGACCCAATGCCTAAAGTTACATCTTCTGTTCTTTATATAAAAAAAGATTTATCAAAAAAGATTGATAAAGATTTAAATAAGTTTTTGAAAGCTTGTTTTGTACAACCAAGAAAAAAACTATCAAAAAATCTTGGCTCTCTTTTAGAAAAATCTAAAATTTTAGCTCTTTATGAAGAGTTAGATTTAAACGACAACTTAAGACCTCATGAAGTTAGTTCATCTTTGTATAGCCAAATGCATACAAAGGTAAAAAATGGAAGAGATAAATAAAGAAGAAATTTCAAAAAATAGTGAAATAAAAACAGATGAAATAAGAGAAGAGTCATCAAGTAATGTAGGTTCTGAAAAAAGAGAATTCAGACCAAAAGCTCCTAGACCGCCTAGAAATCAGAATTCTGAACAAAATCAAGAAAATATTAATAATAACGAACAAACTCAAGAAAAAAGAGCACCTTTTAAGAAGAAAAAACCAAATAATAAACCAAGATTTATAAATAAAGATATGCCTACAACAGGTGATGGTTGGACTAACGATCTTAAAAAAGCTTATATGATAAATGAAAAAATTCATAAAGATAGATTAAATCCACACTACAAACTTAATTTAAATACAAATGCTAAGCTAAGAATTACTCCACTTGGTGGATTGAATGAAATTGGTGGAAATATGATGGTTGTTGAGACTGAAAATGAAGCAATCATTGTAGATGTTGGTATGAGTTTCCCAGATGGTGATATGCATGGAGTTGATATCTTAATTCCAGATTTTACATATCTTAGAGAAATAAAAGATAAAATTGTTGCAGTTATTATTACTCACGGTCACGAAGATCATATTGGTGCTATGCCATATCTATTTAAAGAGATGCAATTTCCAATTTATGGCTCACCACTTCCTTTAGAGATGATTGGAAGTAAGTTTGATGAACATAAAATGAGAGAACATAGGGCTTTATTTAGAGCTATTTCTAAAAGAACCCCAATTAAAATCGGAAATGAATTTGAAATAGAGTGGATGCACGTAACTCACTCAATTATAGATTCATCTTGTATTGCTATTAAAACTGCTGCTGGAACTATGATTCATACAGGAGATTTCAAAATAGATCATACTCCATATGATGGTTTTCCAACAGATATTCATAGACTTGCACATTATGGAGAAGAGGGTGTTTTGGTTATGACTTCTGATTCAACAAACTCTCACTCACCTGGTTTTACAAAAACTGAAAAAGCTGTTGGACCAACTTTTGAAAGAATATTTTCAACATCAACAGGAAGAGTTATTATGAGTACATTCTCTTCAAATATTCATAGAGTTGCACAAGCAATTGAAAAAGCTTTAAAACATGGGAGAAAGATTTGTGTAATTGGTCGCTCTATGGAGAAAAACTTAGATATTGCTATGACTTTAGGATATATAAAATTTCCAAAAGATCAATTTATAGAAGCTCACGAAATAAATAAATATACTGACAAAGAGGTTATGATTGTAACAACAGGAAGTCAAGGTGAGTCAATGAGTGCTTTATATAGAATGGCAATTCATGAGCATAGACATGTAAAAATTAAACCTGAAGATCAAATAATTTTATCAGCAAAAGCAATTCCAGGAAATGAAGGAAGTGTTTCTGAGATTATTAACCATCTTTTAAAAGCTGGAGCAAAAGTTGCTTATCAAGATTATACAGACATTCACGTATCTGGTCACGCTGCTCAAGAAGAGCAAAAATTAATGCTAAGACTTGTTAAACCAAAATTCTTCTTACCAGTTCATGGAGAGTATAATCATGCTTTAAAACATGGAGAAACTGGAGTAGATTGTGGAGTTTTAGAAAGAAATGTTTATGTTATGGCTGATGGTGAGCAAATTGAAGTAAATCCTAAATATCTTAAAAAAGTAAAAAGTGTAAAAAGTGGAAAAGTTTATATTGATAATCAGTTAAATCATAAAATATCTGATGATGTTGTTATTGATAGACAAACAATGGCAAAAGAGGGTATTGTTATGATAGTTGCTCAAATAAACGAAAATGATAGAACTCTTGCAACAAAACCGAAAGTTGCTACATTTGGATTTATATCTGACAAGCAAGATAGATTTTTTACAAATGAGATAGAAGAAATTTTAAATACTTTCCTTTTAAATGCAAAACCTGGAATATTTAAAAATAGTAGAATTTTAGAAGATGAGCTTAGAAAAGTTGTTAGAAAACATTGTGTAAGAAAATATAAAAAATATCCAATGATTGTTCCAACAATATTTGTACAATAAGGCAAAAAATGAACTATAAAGAGATAGTAAAAGAAGTTTTACTTACTGAAGCAAAAGAGCTTGAAATTGCTTCAAGCTCTATCTCTTTTGATATTGAAAATATTGTAAATCTTATTATAAAATCAAAAGGTAAACTTATTGTTACAGGAGTTGGAAAATCTGGACTTGTAGGTGCAAAAATTGCAGCCACACTTGCAAGTACTGGAACTAGTTCATTTTTTCTTCATCCAACAGAAGCTATGCATGGTGATTTAGGAATGATTGGAAAAGAGGATATAGTTTTGGCTATTTCATATAGTGGAGAGAGCGAAGAGCTTATCCAAATTCTTCCACATATAAAAAGATTTAATATTCCTTTGATTGCAATGGCAAAAGACGAAAACTCAACTTTAGCAAAATATTCAGACTATTTTATAAATATTAATGTACAAAAAGAGGCTTGTCCTCTTGATACTGCTCCAACATCATCTACAACATTAACAATGGCTATGGGTGATGCACTTGCTGTTTGTTTGATGAAAAAAAGAGATTTTAAAAAAGAAGATTTTGCATCTTTCCATCCTGGTGGAAGTTTAGGGAAAAAGCTATTTGTCAAGTTAGATGATCTTTTAAGAAAAGAGAATCTTCCTATTGTTTCACGTGAAACAAAATTAAAAGATGCAATAATTGTAATGAGCCAAGGACGACTAGGTTCAGTAATTATTGAAGATGAAAATAAAAAAGTTATAGGTGTTTTAAGTGATGGAGATTTAAGAAGAGCACTAATGAAAGATGGTTTTTCTATAGATTGTAGTGTTGAAACTATTGCAACTTTAAATCCAAGGACATTTGATGATGAGAACCTTTTAGCAAGTGATGCTTTACAGATTATTGAGACTTATAAAATACAACTTCTTATAATTACTAATAAAAATAGAGAGCTTAAAGG